>USEK01000005.1 GCA_900553705.1 uncultured Collinsella sp. | reverse complement strand
ACTAGTCGTCGGCAGCGTCAGATGTGTATAAGAGACAGGTACTGCTTACCCATCAAAACCGGCTCGTCATCGGGACCGGTAAAGCCGGCACGCAGGTTGAGCAGCGGATCGTGCGGAGCAATGCCCAGCTCGGCCGCCTGCTCGGCGTTAGCTCGAACGGCCTCGACCGTACGGTAGCCAACCGAGACAATCGGCGTTCCGCCAACACGCTCGACCTCGGCAAAAATCGACTTGTCCTCAAGATCTGCCGTCAACAGCTCACGGTAGGCGTCAAACGGCACAAAGATGTTCTCCTCAAAGATGGGCTCGCCGTCGGCCGTACGCACGCGCTTGATATGCAGCAGCAGCGCATCCTTCTGCAGGCCAAAGAACTCCATCTCGTTTTGGCGCGCCGGAACGATCTGGCGATCGATCACGTGCGCACCGGCCTTCATGCCGTTGCCGGCACACAGCGCGGTAAACGTCTGCAGCGTCGAGGCGTGGAACTGGCGGTTGATGTGCGGCGTGGAGACAAAGGTGCCGCGGCCCTGCTGCTTAACCAGGTAACCATCGGAGCACAGCTCCTCGACAGCGCGGCGCACCGTAATACGGCTCACCTCGTACTGCTCGGCTAGTTCAAGCTCGGACGGAATACGCTCCTTGGGTGCATAAACACCTTTCTCGATCGCATCCTTGATTTCGTCATAAATCTGCTGGTAAAGCGGTGCATTTTTGGGCGCAGGCATATCTGATCACTCTTATCAAAATAGCTAAATTTCTAATACGTATATAACGTCTAGTTTCATGTTACCTCATATTGATAAAACGATACACCCTCCCTACCAAAAAGCGACAGCTTCATTTTGGTAGGTTTTATCTGGGCAAACGAGAGCCCTCGAAAGCAACGGGGCTTTCGGGGGGCTCGTTCGGATGGGTTGCGCAGGACCGGCAAAATGCCAATACCCTACTTGCCGTCATCCTGCTGCAGGCTGTCCTGTTCGCTGAGGCGCGCCTGCCTGCTGGCCATGCGTGCGGGCTTGTCGGGATCGGGAACGGCCGTGGGCATGGGCTCGTCGACATGACCGCCCCACCAGCCGCCCACAAAGTTGAGCGTGTGGAACACGTTGATCACGGCGCCGGGATCAACGTCGCACACCAACTTGATAATGTCCTGGCTCTCGTAGGTCGAAACAACGGTGTTCAGCAGGTACATCTTTTCGCGGCTGTATCCGCCGACGACCTCGGCGCAGCTAATGCCGTGCTGAAAATGGTTTACGTAGGCAGTCATGACCTCGTCTGCCTTGCGCGTCGTAATCTGCAGCGTCACGCGGTCGTAGCGACGATAGAAACTGTCGATGGTCTTGGTCGAAATAAACTGGAACACGATGGAGTACGCCGCGTTGTCCCAGCCAAACATAAAGCCAAAGATCGCCAGGATAAAGCAATTGAAACCAAAGATAACGCCCCAGATGGTCTTGCCCGTGTGGTTGGAGACCCACAGCGCGATAAAGTCGGTGCCACCGGTAGATGCGCCGGACTTTAGCGCGATGGCAGCGCCCAGACCCGAGACCACGCCGCCAAAAATGATGAGCATAATCTTGTCGCCCAAAAATGGAGCGAAGTGAAAGACGTTGAGGAACAGCGACGAGAGCACGACCTGCATCATCGAGAAGATGACGAAGCGCTTGCTAATGCCGCTCCAGCATAGGAGCGCCACGGGAATGTTGAGCGCAAGCATGCCGAGCGAGATGTCGATGTGAACGCCGCCCAGCGAGGTAACGCGATCGAGCAGGACCGCAACGCCGGTGAGGCCGCTCGGAAGCAAGTCGGCGGGCTGAATGAACGCCTGGATCAGGAATGTCTGGAGAACGGCGGAAATCGTGACCGCCACGGCAGTAATAGCGCGGCGGACGATGGTGAGGCGGCCGAGTACGAGCACTCGGTCCGTGAGCTGATCGATGGCGTTCGCCACGCAGGCTCCTTTCGAAGGCAGATGTAGTTGTGGGGTATGTCCGCGATTGTAGCATGGAGCGTGCGGGGGCGCTTCAATTCACCCTCTCTCGACAACCAAAGCGGGACCAGCAACCCCACGACCAAAGGCCCAAATTACAAGTGAGTAGACTTTACGCGACCTGCAGAGCACACCCAAAACCGCCACCCCTGTGACCTGCGGTTTTACTAGAGCAGATGCGCTTTGTGCTCGTCCTGCACCAAAAAGTCTACTCACTTAGTCCGAATCGAAGCCAAACGGATCAAAATCGAAACCAAATTGAGCCAGTCCACCGCAAAAAACGTTTGAACCCGTGCTTCTCGCGGCGGATTGACACTACAAAGCGGCCAAAATGTCGGTCAGATTATCAATAACGGCATCGGCTCGCGATTGATCGAGGTTGACGCCCTCGTGCGGGCGCAGTGCCAGGACGCGGGCGCCGGAACGTTTGCCAGCCTCGATGCCCAAAGGCGAGTCCTCGATAACCAGGCACTCGGTAGGCTCCACACCCAGCGCCTCCATGGCACGCAGGTAGATCTCGGGGTCGGGCTTAAACGCACTGCACTCGTGACCGCTGATGGTGTAGTCCAGCACGTCGGCGATACCGGCAATCCCCACCAGCTCGTCAATGAGCTCGCGATAGGACGAGCTTGCGATGGCGCACTTCACGCCGCGCTCGTGCAGCTTGCGCATCACCGGCTCCGTCTGCTCGTTGAGCAGCTCGGCATACGGAACGGGATGGTCTGGGCTGTAGACCTGCTTGTACTCCACGCGCAGGCGCTCGCGCAGCTCAACATCGTCAGGTACCAGCGACTTCCAAATGGCGGGCTCGTTAGACCCCGAAAGATCGGGGATCTCGTCAAAGTGAAAGCCCTTCTCTTCCATAAACGCCACGCGACGACGGTTGTAGAACCACTCGGTATCGACCAGCACGCCGTCCATGTCAAACAGCACTGCCTTGATCATACGTATCTCCTTTCGATAGCAAAAAAGGGGACGGGGCGCAAACCCCATCCCCTCTCAATCAACCCGTAAGGTCTACTTACTTGTGATTAGTAGGAAAGCTTCCACATGTAGCGACGCATGGTCAGCGGGTGCTGACGGGCCTCGGCGATCTGGTTGCCGTACTCGCGCATAACGGCGAGGTGCAGCAGCGGGTTGAAGTAGGTGACGACGCTCGCGGGCACGGCGTCAGCCAGGCCGTAGTCCTTGGAGTCGATCAGAGCGACCTTGGCGCCCATGCGCTCAAGGAAGGTGAGGGCGCGGGCGTCCATCGGACGGGTAGCGCCATCGGACATGAAGAAGACGTAGGGCTTACCCTCGGTGGAAACCTCGAACGGGCCGTGGAAGTACTCGCCGGTGTTGTAGGCGGCGGCGTCGATCCACTGCATCTCGGTGAACAGGAAGGCGGCGTGAGAGTAAGCCATCTTCTCGGAGGCACCAGAGGCCATGAAGTAAATCATCTTGTCGTCCTTGAAGTCCTCAGCGAACTTCTTGGCGAGCTTCTTGCAGGACTGAGCAGCGTTCTCGCAGAGATCGAAGACGTTGGTGAGGCCGGTGATCATGTCGTCGTACTTGTCATAGCCCTCGGTCTGCTGAAGGATCTCGAGAGCAAGAGCGATGGCATAGCCGGGCTTCTCGCACTTGGCAGCGAAGTTGGCGTGAAAGCCGTGAACGATGACGTGGTCGGCGTCGACGGTCAGAGCGGAGCCAGCCTTGTTGGTGAGGGAGACGACCGGGCAGTTGTGCTTCTTGGCGGTCTTGTTGGCCTCGACGGTCTCGGGCGTGGAGCCACCGAGGGAGCAGGTGATCACGAAGGTGTGCTCGTTGACCCAGGAAGGCGTGTCGTAGTTGAACTCGTTAGCGGTGAAGATCTGAACGTTCAGCTTGTCCGTGTTGTTGGCCAGGAAGTACTTGGCGGGGTACAGGTCGGACATGGAAGCACCGCAGCCGACGAAGGCGACACTGTGGATCTCGTGGTTGGACAGGACGTCAGCGACGATCTGCTTAGGGAGGTTAAGGTCGATCTCGTACATCTGACACATTCCTTTCGATTTTTGCGGCGCCACATTGCCGGGCGCTCGCAGGGTTACCGTGGTTTGGACCGAGTCGCCGGTCCGTTGAGGATGCGACAAGGGGACTGTCCCATTGTCGCATTTTGGGGATGGAAGCCTGCCTGGGGTATGGGATGCCAGGCAGGCCCCCGGGGGAAAGCGGTTAGGCGCTTGGTCGCGACTAGGCCAGAATGCCGGCCGCGGAGAGGGCGATGCCGCCCACGATGGCGATCGCGAGAAGCCAACCGGTGTTGACGTTCTTCTTGATGAGCCAGTACATAAGGCCGGTGAGGCCGAGGGAGATCATCTGGGGCATCATGCCGTCCAGGATGTCCTGGATAACAACGGTGCCCTCAGCGAACTGCAGCGGGGTGGTGGCGCCGATCAGCGTAGCGATCATGCCGCCCACGGACATAAGGCCCACGATGCCGCAGACATACATGAGCTTCTCCATGAGGTCGCCGCCCTGAAGCTTGCTCAGGTACTCGTGGCCGCCCTGATAGCCCATCTTGGCTGCGAACCAAGTGATCAGCACAGAGGGGACGATGGAGATGAGCATGGCCAGGATCGGGCCCATGATGGAGCCCTGCTGAGCCAGCTGAACGCCCAGGCCAAAAGCGATAACGCGGATGGTACCCTGGAAGAAGGAGTCACCGATGCCGGAAAGCGGACCCATGAGGGAGGTCTTGACCGCGTTGATCGAATCGGGATCGAAGTTCTCGGGATCCTTGGCGTACTCCTCCTCCATGGAGGCGGTGAGGCCCAGGATAAAGGCGCTCGTCTGCGGGGTGCAGTTGTAGAACGCCATGTGACGGTGGTAAGCCTCTTTCTTAGCAGCGAGCTGCTTGGGGTCGGACTCGTCCGGATAGAGGCGGTCGAGCGTGGGAACCATGCCGTAGAGGAAGCCCATGTTCATCTGACGCTCGTAGTTCCAAGAGGCCTGGATGGCCCAGGAGCGCCAGAAGAACTGGCTGACCTTCTTGTTCAGGGACACGTCCTTGGTTGCGGTTGCCATAGTGTGTTCCTCCTTAGTCTTCGTCGTCTTCGAGCGGATCGTAGTCGGAATCGACACCGGCGGCTGCATGGGAACCGTTGAACTTGAAGCCCATGAAGACGACAGCCAGGCACACACCGATCAGAGCGACCGCGATGACGGACAGGTTGAGGTAAGCGGCGAGCAGGAAACCGATGAACAGGAACGGAGTCATACCCTTCTTGATCATCATGGTGAGCAGCAGGGCCAAGCCGTAGGCGGTCATGATCTTGGTCGAAACGTTAAGACCAGTGGACAGCCACTCGGGAACCATGTTGACGATGGCCTGAACCAGGTCGGTGCCAACAAAGACGGCGAGGAAGATCGGCAGGAAGTACATGATGGCGTACAGACCGGAGCCGGCGCAGATGTGCATACGGTAGGCGGTCTTGAACTTTCCGTTATCGATCGCGCTATCTGCCACATGGGTGAGGGCGGCGATGATGGAACGGAACACGATGCCGAGGAGCTGACCCAGGACGGCGACCGGGATGGCGATCGTCATGGCGGTCTCGGCGGAAGCATCGGTCAGGCACGCAAAGGCAGCGGCCACGATGCCGCCCAGGACCATATCGGGCGGAACGGCGGCGCCGACCTGCACCAGGCCCATGGACACGAGCTCGACGGCGGCACCGACGGCAAGGCCGGTGGGCACATCGCCCAGCAGCAGACCGACGAGCGTAGCGCCAACGAGGGGCTGCTCGAAGTTAAGACGACCGAGCAGGCGGGAGTCCCACATGCAGAACACGCCGACGAGGCCGACGAGCACCGCACTGATGAACGTATTCATACCCTTCTCCTTTCAGTCAGGCAAAAGCCTGGTTGATTACAGCTTGGCGTCGATGTCGACGCTCTGATACGTAGGGGTCTGCTGGACATAGAGCTTGATGCCCATGTCGAGCAGCTGGTTGACGTCGGCCTTCTGGGTGGCGTCGAGGAAGACGGAGCTGTCCTTGCCGCCGACCTGATCGGCACCGTCGTGGTTGGCGGTGGCGCCCAGGTTGATGGCGTCGAGCTTGTAGCCCTGACAGAACTGCAGCATCTCGGCAGTGTTGCCAAAGACGAACATGACGCGCTCGCCGAGGGTGTTGAGCTTATCCATCTTGGCGAGGGCACGCTCGACGGTGAAGACGTTCAGGCGCACGCCCTGGGGCTTGGCCAGCTTAAGAGCGCCCTTCTTGATGTCATCGTTGGCGGCAGCGTTGTCGACGACGATGATGCGCTCGGCCTGAACCTTGGTGGTCCAAGTAAAGACGACCTGGCCGTGCAGCAGACGGTAGTCAAGACGTGCGAGGACGATCTTGGCGGGACCGGAGCTGTGACGGGACGCCTTGGCCTTCTTGGCGGGAGCCGCGGCGGCCTCGACCGGTGCGTTGGGGTTGGTCAGACCGGTGCGGGCCTCATTGATGAGGGCCGCGAGCTCGGCGCCCTTGACGGGGGCGGGGCTCATAGCAAGCGTGAGCGCCAACGGGATGTTGAAACCGCTGACAACCGTGAACTTCGTGCCGTTCTTGGAAAGCTCGACCATGCTGTTGTTGACCGAGCTGCCGAGCATATCGGTCAGCACATAGACGGTGTCGTCCGCGTTGAACGTGGCGATCATAGCCTCAACCTTATTGGTGATGGGCTCCTTGTCGTCACGAGCAAGCGACACGACGTGGACGTTCGACACGTCGCCGAGAACCATCTCGAGCGTGTCTTTGGCGCCTGCGGCCAGGCCGCCATGAGATGCGAGAATGATCTGATTCATCTTGCCTCCTCCTTTTCGTTATGGTCATTATAACGTCTTATACGTTGCTTATATTGCTAATTAGTATAAAGACCGTTCGCGGGTGAAAATCGACCGTTGACGGGTTTAACGTACTCGAAACGTTGGACTGGGTAGGCCGGCGCTAGCTGGATAACCCCAGGTCAGACCCTGCGCGCAATCCCCTATCGCACGAAGTACCAGGGGCTTTCCTGTACGGTGGGTTCCAGCGCAATGCCGGTGCGTTCCTTAAACAGATCCATGTCCTGAGATTTTTCGGTCCACCACGCGTTGGGCTTAAAGGTCATGCTCTCAATGACATGACCGACAAACACACTGTTGCGCAGCTTGGAGAAGTCGGTGTTCATAATCAGGATGGACGCGAGCACCAACACGATGCCCAGGACTTTAATCGCGCCGGCGGGCTCGGCGTAGACACCAATGCCCACCAGTACGGTGACGACCGTCTCGAAAGACATTACGACGGGAACTTTCGATGTCTCGAGCCCCATGGACAGACCCTGCATATATAAGATGTAAGCAACGGCTGTGGGGATGAGTCCAAAGCCAAGGAACAGCAGCAGCAGCTGTGGCGACATTGCCGCGGCGACATCCGGCCACGGAGCCGCGATAGCTGCCATAACCGCACCGCCAAAAACAAAGCCCCAAAACGTGACAGCCAGCGGGTGGACCGTCTTGGTTGCTATTCGGCTAAACACCGCGAGCGACGCACCACAAAGGCCTGCAATCACGCCCGACGTGACGCCCCAAACCGAAAAATGAAAACCGGAAAGGTCGCCATTGGTCACTGCAAGCACGCAGCCTACGATGTTAAAGACAATGGCAACGAGCTTGTTGGGGGTCACGTCCTCGCGATAAAGCACGCGGCCGAGCATGACGCCAAACACCGGCGAGGTGTAGAGCAGCACCGAGGCCGTGGACATGCCCACCTCGCCCATGCACTCGTAATAACAGGTGTTGGCGGCGGCCAAACCGACGATGCCGACAAGCGCACAGGGAACAAGCTCTTTAGGGCTTGCCTTGAACAGGGCCAGCGGACCCTGAGCCACGGTAGACCCCTCACCCGGACGGCAGCCCATAAACATCAGGACCGGCGCCAAGATAAGCGCTCCGACCAACAAGCGAAAGACAGCCATGCTCTGGGACGAAACGCCCATGGCCGAGATGCCGTTTACAAAGATTCCGATGCTGCCCCACATAAGCGCGGCGATCAGCACCAGCACATAGCCCAGATTGCTCTTCTTCAACGCAGCCTCCTCGGTATTGTTTCCAATATGTTTCGTACTACGTTATAGTCGTTATATACATTTTTCAAGACACAAATCGCCGAACGGAAAAATCTGCTTCCCCACATACTCATTGGGGACGTTCCCAAATGACTAGTCATTTAAGAACGTCCCCAACGTCTAAGGCACCGCTGGTTGAGCATAAGTCAGCGAGCGGGCCGCATTTGAGGCAAGGTGGCGTGAAACGAAAGGGCGCTGACCTTCTGGTCGCGCCCTTGAAGTTGAACGTCAGATTGTCCAAATGCGGTCCGCGCAGCGTCGAGCCGTTACGCGGTTTGGTAAAACCGCGTAACTCTTAGTAGTCCAGCTTCCACATGTAGCGGCGCGTCATGTAGTCCTTGTGGGTGACGGCGGAGAGCGCACGCATGTAGACGTTGTTGAGAATCGGGGCAAAGATCAGGTGGTTGAAGTACTCGCTCACGCTGTCCTTGATGTCGTTGAGGCCGAGCTCCTTGGCGTCGAGCTGATAGACGCGCTCGCCACCGTACTGGTTGACGAAGCGGATGCCGCGCTCGTCGTTGCAGCGGCTGCGGCCGACGCTGATGAGCTGGAACAGCGAGGTGCGCTTGTCCAGGATCTCGAAGGGGCCGTGGAAGAAGTCGCAGGTGTTGATGGTGCAGGAGTCGATCTGCAGCATCTCCTGCACGTTGCAGATGCTAAAGACGTAGGCGGCACCAAAGAGCGGACCCTGAGCCATGACGTTGATGCAGGGCTTGTCGGCGTTCTGCTCGGCCCACTTGGCAGCAAGCGGACGGGTGTACTCGACGGCCTTGCGATAGATGGGGTCGACCAAGTCAAACGCGGCCATAGCGGTCTCGTACTCGGCATAGCCCTCGGTCTGCTGCGTGAGCTCCATGGCGATCATGGTCACGACGGCGGAGTTGGTACGGCCCATGCAGGACTCGTCGACGGCCAGGCTGTCATACTGGATCTTGTAGTCGCAGACCTCGGTGAGGGCGGACTCGTCAACATAGATGGCGATGGTGCTGGCGCCGTGGTCCTTGGCGACCTGGGCGGCGACGATGGTCTCCTTGGTGCCGCGCATGGACACGACGACGGCCAGGGTGTTCTCGTTAACGTAGGCAGGGGTTGCGTGCACGAACTCGTTGCTGGTGTAGCTGGAGCTCACGACCTGCGTGGCCTCGTGCTCCATAAAGTACTGGGCAGGATAGTTGCCGCCGTTGGATCCGCCGGCGCCAATCCACACGACGCGCTTGATGCCGCCCTTGTCTGCCTTGTCAGCCAAAACCTGGGAGACGACGTCCTTAACCTGTTCCTGAGTAGTCATCGTGCATCAGCCTTTCTTCTCGTTTGATGCTCTCGATGGCATACAAGTTACATACATGTTTTGGTTATGTCGACTAGTTGTATGCTATATTTGTCTTAGAAATTTTGCTGGTAAGGTTTTCGGTAGCTCGATACCAGCGGTTTTATTGTTGTGTTGAATACATGCTTGCTTAGATAAGCATACAAGTTAGATATAGGCTGATCGCATGAACGCTTCATCTAAAAAGAAACTGAGCCAATACGAGCGCTTGGCGGGTACGCTTCGCGACCGCATCGCCGCCGGCATCTACGCACGCGGAGACAAGCTGCCGTCCGAGATGGAGCTCATGGACGAATCGGGGCTGTCGCGCAGCACCGTGCGCCACGCCCTTAAGGTTCTCGTTGATGAGGGCCTGGTGCGCACCGAGCGCGGGCGTGGCGCCTTTGTGGCCGACACGCCCGCGCTCCACGAGAACAACCTAGTGTTTTCGAGCTATACCAAGCAGGTCGAAGGTCAGGGCATGAAGCCCACCACGCGCACCGTGGACTCGGGCTTTGCCAAGGCGGCCGGCAGCATAGCTAAGTTCTTTGACGCCGCCGTGGGCAGCAAGCTCGTCAAACTTGTCCGCCTGCGCTACCTGGACGACGTGCCGCTGTGCTTGGAGACCACCTACCTGCCGCCAAGCTTCGAGACGCTCATCGATCGCGATATCAACGGTTCGCTCTACGCGACGCTGCGCCAAGAATTCCATCGCGCGCCAGCACAGGGACATAAGACCTTTGAGGTGTGCTATGCCTCGCAAAACGAGGCGTTTTTGCTCAACGTCGAGCGCGGGCAGGCGCTGATCCTGATCACCGACTACGTCTACGACACCGACGGCCGACCGCTCCATGTCTCTAAGCGCATCCAACGCACCGACCGCGCCAAATACACCGAGCCAATCGGCTAACCTGCCAAAATAAACCTGTCCCTAAATGGTAGGTTTGGGGAGGTCGGGGAACCAGGTTGGTTTGGGTTGGTTGGGGACGCGCTCGGCTAGGACCAACTCCATCCAGCACATGTCGTACCAGCGGCCGAACTTTTGGGCGCAGCGGTCAAAGGCACCCACCAGGCGATACCCCATATGGGCATGGAAGTCCTGGCTGTTGTGCGTCAGGTACTCGTCGTCCTTGTCGTGCGGCACGGCGATGAGGGCACACATGTTGGTGATGCCCATCGCGATCAGGCACTGCTTGAGCGCGTCATGTAGTTTGCGGCCCAGCCCGCCGTGGCGCACATCACGCGCCAGGTAGATCGACGTCTCGACCGACCAGTCGTATGCCTCGCGGCTGTTAAGCGGGCTCGCATAGGCATAGCCCACCGGACGCCCGTCCAACTCCATCACCAAATACGGATAGCGCCTGAGCGTACGCTCGATGCGCCCGGCGAACTCCTCAACGCTCGGCACCTCATATTCGCAGGTAATCGCCGTCTGGCGCACATACGGCTCATAAATGGCAAGCAACGCCGACGCGTCATCGGGCGTCGCCAGGCGAATCGTCGGCTCGGACATCTCGGTCATACAACCCTTCTCCCCCAAAAGCAAAGGCCGCCCTGCGCCAAGCTCAGGCGCAGGGCGGCCCCTTGTCATTACATCAGGCTACAGGACAGCCGCCAGCGCGTCGATGTCCTCCTGCGTCGTGGCCCAGCTAGTGCAAAAGCGCACCACGGTGTGGGTCTCGTCGTACTTTTCCCAGTACTCAATCGAGGCATGCTCGCGAATGCGGGCCATGTCCTCGTTGGGCAGAATCACAAACTGCTGGTTTGTGGGCGTCTCCAAGAAGAACTGGTAACCGCGCTCGTGCAGCACGCGACGAAGCGCCTGCGCGGTTTCGATCGCCTGGCGACCAATCTCAAAATACAGGCCGTCGGTAAAGAGCGCCTCAAACTGCACGCCCGTCAGGCGGCCCTTGGCCAGCAACGCACCGTGCTGCTTAATACGCGGAATGGGATGCGCCGGAGCGTGCATGCCGCAGAACACCACAGCCTCGCCGCAGAGCGCGCCGCACTTGGTGCCGCCGATGTAGAACACATCACACAGCTGTGCCAGCTCGGGCAGGGTAATATCGCACTCATCGGACGCCAGCGCATAGGCCAGGCGGGCGCCGTCCACAAACAGCGGAATCTCACGCTTCTGGCATACCGCATGAATCGCCGCGAGCTCGGCCTTGGAGTACAGCGTGCCGTACTCGGTCGACAGACTCACGTACACGGCGCCCGGGAACACCGTGTGCTCGTAGCTCTCGTTTTCGTAGAACACCTGGATATAGTTCTCGAGGTCCTCGGCGTGCATCTTGCCCTCGTAGCCGGGGATGGTAAGCACCTTGTGGCCGCCAAACTCGATGGCGCCCGCCTCGTGGCAGGCGACGTGGCCAGTCTCGGCAGCAACGACGCCCTCGTAGGGCGCAAGCAGCATGTCGATCACCGTCGCGTTGGCCTGCGTGCCGCCCACCAGAAAAAACACGTCGGCATCGGGGGCCTGACAGGCCTCACGGATAAGCTGCTTGGCACGCTCGGTGTGCGCATCGGTACCGTAGCCGGGCTGCGGCTCCATATTGGTGTCGACGAGCGCCTGCAGCACTGCCGGATGTGCGCCGTGGGAATAATCGTTGTTAAACGCGAGCATGGCAATCCTCTCTTACCGGGTATCGGCCAGATGATTCAAACGGAGCTATTGTACGCCGTTGGGATAGGCAATGCGCGCGGCAAGGCACTCAAGTGCCAGTACCAGGGCAAAACCGCAGCTCACGTCACTCAAAAAGTGCGCACCGATCACGATGCGCCCAAAGGCGACGAGCGCCGCGATCACAGCCGCCGCCCAAAAAATCACGCGGCGGTGCGACGGCTTTTCCTTAAAGGCCGCTGCGGGAAGCCCGGCGAGCATCAGGCCAATCGCCGCATGCGCGGTGTGTCCACTCGCGAACGACTTAAAGCCGTCCTTGATTACGCCGGCGGCGATATAGCTCCACTTGTCGGGGTTGCCAATCACCCACCACGGCTGAAAATTGAGCCCCGGCGTGACCTCGATCACGCGCATGCGCGGGCGCGACCACAACGGCTTAACAATGACGTTGAGGATAATGGCCTGAGCGA
This sequence comes from uncultured Collinsella sp., assembly GCA_900553705.1. GTDB lineage: Bacteria > Actinomycetota > Coriobacteriia > Coriobacteriales > Coriobacteriaceae > Collinsella. The sequence continues at coordinate 14,199 of USEK01000005.1, read as the reverse complement.
CCCACACGGCAAGCACCATCAACGCCCAGCGCGTGAGCTCATCGGGCTCGGTCGTGCGCGTGAGGCGATAGATGATAAGGTTGGCGGCGATGACCAGCACAAACGTCAGCACCAGCTGAACGGCAATGAGTTTGCCGCCAACCCGCAGGGACGAAACAATCTCGTAGCCGGCCAGGCCAACGTTGACGAGGATGCCGAGCACGGCAAGCCATTTGCTCCCCCTGGAGTCGGGACGCATCGCGCGTACGAGCATAACGCCCGCGACGCTCGCCGTCAGCTCGAACGGCAGCTCGCCGGCGGCCTCGATAAAGCGGCCGTACATGCTGCCGGCGTTGAACAGCGCGCTCGAGATCTGATAATCGAAGAAACTGCCCACGCCCAGACAAAGGCACAGGACAACCGCGATAATGGCGACATCTTTCTCATAGATGTATCCGAACATGCTTTCCTTTCGGTCGGGCGAAGGGTCGACCCGCAACGTGGTGGGGCAAAGATAGCTTTGTCCCATAAATACCCTTACAGGTTGAGCATAAGTGAGCGAAAACGTTCCATTTGTGGCAAGGTGGCCCGAAGGAGGAGGGAAGCGTACTTGCGTACGCGACCGACGAGTGAGGGTCAGATTGCCCAAATGGAGCGTTTGCAGCGTCGACCCGCTAGTCGTCGTCGCTAGCACCCAACTGCTGCAGCAGCATGAGCGCCGCGGCCACGGGGCCGGTGCCGTCGTTGGCGTCGAGACCGCGACCCAGGCCGCTGCCCGCGCCAGCGCCCGCCTTGTAGGGCACCGACAGCTTGCGGCTCTTGGGGAAGTTCACCGCGCCATAGCGGGTCTTGAGCTCAAAGGCCACCTTCTTGGGCACGTCGACACCCAAAAACGTGATGCGTCCGCCGCTGAGCGTGACGCTCTCGAGCCCCAGGCGCTCGCCGCGAATACGGATGCGTGCGCGATTGAACAGGTTGAGTCCCGCCAACGGCAGCTCGCCATGCGCGGCCTCGGTCTCTTCCTGCACCTCGTCAATACTCTCCAGGTCCTCTGCAGCCGCGAGCTTGCGGTACACGAGCACGCGCTGGTCCACCGCCGGCAGGTACTCCTCGGACAAGAAGTAATCGGCCGGCAGGTTAATACCCACGCTCGCCGCCTCCACGCCAGCATCGTCGTCGCCGCGCGCCTCGGCCACCGCCTGGCCCAGCATCTGCGTAAACAGATCAAAGCCCACGCTCGACAGGTTGCCGTGCTGCTCGGCGCCCATAAGCGAGCCGGCACCACGGATCTCCAGGTCGCGCATGGCGATGCGCATGCCGCTGCCCAGGTCCTGGAACTCGGAAAGTGCGGTCAGGCGCGCCGTCGCCTCCTCGGTGAGAGGCAGCTCGCCCGGGAACATAAAGTACGCGTAGGCCTGCGTGGCAGAACGTCCCACACGGCCCTTGAGCTGGTAAAGCTGTGCTAGACCCAGGCGCTGCGAGTCCTCGATGATGAGCGTGTTGGCGGTCGCGTTGTCGATGCCGCTCTCCACGATGGTCGTGGCGATGAGTACATCGATCTTTTTGGTCGCGAACTCGATCATCACGTCCTCGACCTCGCGCGGGCTCATCTTGCCGTGCGCCACACCCACGCGCGCCTCGGGCGCGGCCTCGTGCACGCGCGCCACGGCGTCGTCGATGGTCTTGACGCGGTTGGACACGTAGTACACCTGACCGCCGCGACCCACCTCCAGGCGAATTGCCGCACTCACCACGTCGGGGTCGTACTCCCCCACGTGCACGATCACGGGACGACGCCCGGTCGGCGGCGTGGTGATCAGGCTCATGTCGCGCACGCCGCTCGTGGCCATCTGCATGGTTCGCGGAATCGGCGTGGCCGAAAGCGTGAGCACGTCAATCTGCTCGCGCAGGTTCTTGAGCTGCTCCTTGTGCTGCACGCCAAAGCGCTGTTCCTCGTCGATGATCACCAGGCCCAAGTTCTTGGGGTTCACATCGGCCGAAAGCAAGCGGTGCGTGCCGATGAGCACATCGATCGTGCCCTCGGCAAACGCCTTGAGCGCGCGCTTCTGCTGCGCCGGCGTGCGGAAGCGGCTGAGCACCTCGACCTCCAGACCAAACGGGGCAAAGCGCTCAAAGAAGGTCTCGTAGTGCTGCTGGGCCAGAATGGTTGTGGGGCAGAGCACCATGACCTGACGGCCGGAGTCCACACACTTAAAGGCAGCGCGCAGGGCGACCTCGGTCTTGCCAAAGCCCACGTCGCCGCAGAGCAGGCGGTCCATGGGCTTGGGCGCCTCCATGTCGGCCTTAATATCGGCGATAGCCTCCAGCTGGTCGCGCGTCTCGTCGTAAGGGAAGCTCTCCTCCATCTCGATCTGCTCGGGCGTGTCGGGCGGGCAGGCGATACCGGTAATCGACGAGCGGCGCGTATACAGGTCGACCAGGTCAAACGCCAGCTTTTTGGCGTTCTTGCGCGCCTTGTTGGTGGCGCGTGTCCAGTCGGCGGTGTTGAGCCTGGTCAGACGCGGCTTATCGCCGTCGGGGCCAACATAGCGCGTGATGCGGTCGACCTGCTCGAGCGGCACGTAGAGCTTGTCGCCGTCGGCATATTCCAGCAAAAAGTAGTCGCGCTCCTTGCCGCCCACTTCCTGGCGCGCGATCTCGCTAAAGAGCGCGATGCCGTGGGTGGCGTGCACCACGTAGTCGCCCGGCTTAAACGGGAACGTGATCTGCGTAATGTCCACCTTGCGGCGGCTGCGCGCGCGGTTGGCGTCCATGCGGGCGTTGAGATCGGCGATCGAGAACACGGCCAGGTTGGCATCGGGCACCACTACGCCCTGCGGCAAGGCGGCATCGACAAAGGTCACACGTCCGCGCGAAATAGTGGGCACGGCGGCGCCGGCGGCAGCCTGGTCGGCACCCGCCTCGAGCGAGCGGGCGTTGAGCGCGTCGGCCTTACGCTCGCGAATGGAAGCATGGGCCTCCTGGCGTGCGGCACGGTCGGCGGAATCCGCCGCTGCCACGCGTACGCGCTCGCCAATGACGCCGGCATTTTCGGGCGCGGCCGTCAGCGACTCCTCAAAGGTAATGCCCTCGTCGCCAAAGGTGAGCTCCATCGACTCGCGCGCACCGCGATCGGGGATGGCAAACACGCAGGCATAGCGCTTGCCCACGACTTCCTGAATGCGCGTCATAAAGCGATTGTCCGAACCCGCGATGGCCGGCTGCTCAATCTTGAGCTCGGCCGTAACCGCACCGCCGGCACGGATGAGGCTTACGTAGTTCAGGCGCTGCTGAGCACCAAAATCGAGCTGCTGGGCACGTACATACAGGCCATCCAGTCGGTCGACCCCCGCCTCGCCGGCACGGGCCTCGATATCCTCGTAGGCACGCAGGCAATCGTCGAACAGCGAGCGCGGCTCGGACAGCACCACGAGCGCCTTGCCGCTCACGTGCGCCAGCGGGCTCACGGTCTGGCCGTACATCACCGGCAAAAAGCGGTCGAGCTCGGGCGTGACGATACGCGCATCCACCATCTCGAGCAGCGCTGCCAGTTTGCTGTCGTCCTGGCTGGCGCGATAAAGCGCCACATGCATGTTGTGGACGGCCTCGTCGGTAAGCGCCAGCTCACGGCAGGGGAAGATCTCGATACTGTCCTCGTTGCCGATGGTCTGCCCCGTTGAGCTCACCATGCGACGGATGCGATCGATCTCGTCGCCGAAGAACTCGATGCGCACGGGCGCTTTTTCCTGCGCGGGGAACACCTCGACGGTGTCGCCGTGCACGCGGAACAGACCAGGCGCGTCGGCGGCGCCGGCATTGGTGTAGCCCATGCCCACCAGGCGCTGCGGCACCTCGTCAAAAGGAATCTCCTCGCCCACCGCGAAGGTCGTGGACTCCCAGTAGCGGCTCTCGACTGGAGGCACGCAACGCAGCAACGCGCGGGCCGAGGCGACCATGATGCAGTTGTCACCGCGAACGATGCGTCCCAGGGCCTCGCAGCGCTGGGCAACCACAGCATCGTCGGGCGCCTGCTCGCGCCACGGATAGTCCTTGCGCTCGGGAAAACGGCACACGTGTGCCAGACCCACGTAGGCGGCAAGGCTGCGCGCGGCGCGATCGGCCGCATCCTCGCCGCTCACAATGTAGACCGTCGGGCGCGGACGGCGCGCAAACTGGGCGGCCGCCATAAGCGTGCGACCCGACTGCGACACGGCCAGCGTCACGTCCTCGCCGGCATCGAGTCCGGCCTCGACGGTCTGCAGCGCCTCGGCAGTGTAGAGCTGCGCGGCTATACGGTGAATGAGCATGCTGTTCCTCCGGCATCGCAACGCCAAAAGCCCGCCGGGGCAAGCTCGGCGGGTCGTACGTCAAATACATTGCCTGTCATGGTAGCGCATGGAGAGGACTCCGGCTCAAGGGCAAACCCAGCCCCGCAAAAAACGCCAGACGAAGATGCGTTCCGCCCTACCCCGCTACGCGCACGCTGGGGCACAAATCTGCCAGCGGACACTCGTCACACTTGGGTTTGCGGGCGTCGCAGATCTCGCGACCGAAGGTGATCCACTGATGGTTAACCGACTCCCAATACTCGTGCGGCAAAATCTTGAGCAGATCCTGCTCGGTCTTGAGCGGCTCCTTGGCATGCGTCTTGGGACTCAGCATCAGGCGGTGCGCAATGCGGTTGACGTGCGTGTCCACCGCAATGCCCTCCACGATGCCATACCCCACGTTGAGCACGATGTTCGCCGTCTTGCGTCCCACGCCCGGCAGCTTCACGAGTTCCTTCATGTCGGCCGGCACCTCGCCGCCATAGTCGGCGACGATCATCTGCGCGGCCTCGACGGCATGCTTGGCTTTGCTCTTGTAGAAGCCGAGTGACTTGATGGTGTCTGCCACGTCAGCCACGCTCGCCCCGGCCATGGCCTCGGGCGTGGGCCACTGGGCAAACAGCTTCGGCGTCACCTTGTTGACCTGCGCGTCGGTCGTTTGCGCCGAGAGCAACACCGCGATCAGCAGGCGGAAGGGATTCTCGTGGTCCAAAAAGCACTCGACCGGGCCATAGCGACGGTTGAGGCGCTCACACACCTCAACGGCGCGCTCGCGTTTGGCGGCATTGGTCTCGCGTGGCATAACGACTCCTCGGCTCAACGGCACAATAAACTTATGGGCACAATTGTCCCACGTCCGAGACGCTTACGCCTCCAAGAATGCGCCGGTCTGACGGCTCCACAGGCTCGCGTACTCGCCACCCGCCTCGACGAGCTGCGCATGCGTGCCGTCCTCGACAATCTCGCCATCGGCCAGCACCACAATGCGGTCAAGCGCCGCCACGGTGGACAGGCGGTGCGCCACCACAATGGAGGTGCGGCCGCGCATCAGATTCTCGAGCGCCTCCTGCACCAGCGCCTCGGACTCGCTGTCGAGGGCAGAGGTCGCCTCGTCGAGCACCAGAATCGGCGCGTCGGTTAGGATGGCACGGGCGATGGCCACGCGCTGACGCTGGCCGCCCGAGAGCTTGACGCCGCGCTCGCCCACCATGGTGTCAAAGCCACGGGGCAAGCGGTCGATAAACTCCAGGGCGTTGGCCAGGCGCGCGGCCTCGCGAATCTGCTCATCAGTGGCGTCGGGACGACCGTAGGCAATGTTTTCGCGAATGGAGCGGTGGAACAGCAGCGCCTCCTGCGGCACGTAGGCAACCTGGCGGCGCAGGCTCTGCTGCGTACAGCGCGAGACATCCTGGCCGTCCACGAGCACGCGGCCGCCCTGAACATCGTCCAGGCGCAGCAGCAGCTTGGTGAGCGTCGTCTTACCCGAACCCGATTTGCCCACCAGGCCCACGCGCTGGCCCGCCGCCACATGAAGTGTCAGGTTATCGAACACGCTCTCGCCCGCCGCAGCGTCACGGTACGCAAAACTCAGGTGCTCAAAATCAATCGCGCCCTCGGTCACTTTGAGCTCAGGGGCGTCCGGGTCGTCTGCCACCAAACGTGGCTCGTCCAGCACGCGCGTCATCTCGGCCGCATCGCCCAAAGCGCGGTTGATGCGCTGCATCATGGAGCTTACGTAGTTCAGGCGCATGGTGAGGTTATAGGTGTAGGTAAAGATCATGACGAGCGAGCCGGCCGAGATGCCAAACCACGCGTTGCCGCCCGCCACGAACACACTCACCACGGCCATGGTGATGACGATAAGGCCCGAGGTCGTAAAGTTGCGCTGCATCATGGCGTGCATCGAGACCGTCTCGGCGTCGCGCGCGGCACGATCGGCGGCGTCGAACAGATCGCGCTCAAAGTCCTCGCGCCCACAGGTCTTGACGGCCAGGATATTCGTGACCGCGTCGGAGAGCACGCCCGAGAGCTTGTTCTGCGCGGCGGACGTCGCGGCCGAAAGCGGCATGATGCGCTTGTACATAAGCCAGACAAACGCGATGTAGACGGCCATGATGCACACCAGGATCACGGTAAACGTCGGCACCACCGGGGCGAGTGCGGCCACGGTGCAGATGACCGAGGTGATGGTGGGGATGAGCGAATACACCGTCACGTCGACCAGACCCGTGTAGCCGCTCATAAAACGGCTCGTCTGGCTCACAAGCGATCCGCCAAAGCGGCTAGTATGGAATGTCATGGATTGGTTGGAGAGCGTGTCGAAGCATAGACGCGCCAGGTGATAGTTGCCCGCAATCTCAAGCTTGTAGACGGTGTAGTCTTGCAGTTTGGAGAGGATCTGACCCACCAGGTTAACGAGTACGAGCGCCAGGATATAGGGGCCGAAGACCTCAAACACCTGGTCGCCCACCACGGGAGCGGCTTGAACGCGGTCGACAATAAGGGCCATCACATAGGTATTGGCAAACGTCAGCAAAAAGATGTAGCCCGCCGACGAGAGCACCGAGAGAAAGACAATCAGCGGCTGCGTGCGCGTGACGTCCCAAAAACGCTGCAGCGTGCGACGCACGGTGGAGCGGCTGAGCGGGCTGGTGCTTCTCTGGGACATGGGCTTCCTTTCGCGTCTGATAGGGCGAAACGCCATTGTTGCACACTAAAGCGCACTTCAGGCAAGCGCGATGCGAAAAGCAGCGGGGCACCCGCGTTTACGCCGGCGCCCCACCGTCTTGTTGCAATTAGTCCTCGTCTTTTTGGTCTGCGAGCAGCTCCACGGACGTAAGCCCCAAAATCTCGTCGGCCTCCTCGGCATCTTCCAGCACGTCAATGTCCTTGAGCTTGCGCTCCATGACGTTGGTGCGCGTGGTGATGATGCCCTCGACCGTTTTGCCCGCGGTCTCGATCTGCTGCTGGGCGCGGCGCAGCGCCTTTTGATAGCGCGGCAGCTCGGCCTTGACGGCGGAGAGCACGCGCAGCACGTCGTCGGTACGTTTTTGCAACTTAAACGTCTGATAGCTCATCTGCAGACTGTTGAGGATGGCCGCCATGGTGCTGGGACCGGCTACGTTGACGTGATAGTCGCGGCCCAGGGTCTCGATAAGCCCGGGGCGGCTGACGACCTCGGCGTACAGTCCTTCAAACGGCACGAACATGATGCCAAAGTTGGTCGTTGCCGGCACACTCAGGTACTTTTCGCAGATGTCCTTTGCCTCGCGTTTCACCATCATATCGAGCGTCTTGCGCGCTGCGGCAACGGCCTCCGCATCGCCCGACTCCTGGGCGTCGATCAGATGCTCGTACGCGTCGCCCGGGAATTTGGAATCGATCGGCAGCAGCACGGGATCGCCCTCGTCTACCGGCAGCTTGACGGCAAACTCAACGCGCTCCGAGGCACCGGGCTTGGTGGCGACGTTTTCCAGATACTGGTCGGGTGTAAGGATGTCCGCCAGAATTGCACCCAGCTGCACCTCGCCCAAAATGCCGCGCGCTTTTACATTGCCCAGCACACGCTTGAGGTCGCCTACGCCGGTGGCGATAGATTGCATATCGCCCAGGCCCTTATACACGGCCTCGAGCTGGTCGCTCACCTGCTTAAACGATGCCGACAGTCGGTCGTTGAGCGTGCGGGAGAGCTTCTCGTCCACCGTCGCGCGCATCTGATCGAGCTGCACGTTGTTGTCTTTGCGGATGGCGCCCAGCTGAGCATCGACCGTCTCGCGCACCTTGTCCAGGCGATGCTCGATGCCCTCGCGATTGGCGCCGAGCTGTTGGGCCGTCTCGCGGCGCAGGTCATCCATCCGGTCACCAGCTTGCGAGAACTCGCGTGCGATGGTCAGGTAACGTTGCTGCTCCACGGCCGCATCGGTCGTCTGCTGCTGCGCGATGGCATTGGCCGTGCGGCGGGTTTCGGCCAGCGCGACGTTCAGGGCATCGAGCGCGTTGTTGGCCTGCTCGAGTGCTGCCAGCGTTTCCGCGCCACCGTCGCCACGCTCCCGCAACTCGGCACGCAGGCTCTTGAGCTGAAGGGCGCAAGCCGCAGCAACCCCCACCGCCACCAAGGCGATCGCAACAAGCACAATATCAATAGCAGACATAATCTCCGCCCAACAAACCCAATCGAGCACCAATCAAAACCGCGATCAATCTTACCCCGCCACACACACCGGGCGCCCGGCCCCTTCTTGGGTGCCCCTCTCCTCCGCATATTCCATAATGCGGCGCGCCGTTTTCCTGCTCACCTTTGAGTCATCGCCGGCCAAGTATGCGTATACGTTTCCTTTATTCAGGCGCAGAGCACGGCAGAGGCCATAGCGCGTTACACCCGATTCCTCCAATGCTTCCAGCGTTTTCTTTCTCATCAGGGCGTTCACCCTTCTATCGGCCGCCGGCTTTTCCTTCACCGCTCTATACGCACGCCAAACGTTGGCATAACGATTTGGGAGCTCACTTTTGGCGCATAGAGACGCCATGCTACCCGCTTGACCGTACAAGGATAAAACGTCTCGGTAATCCCGTTCCATCCACGAGCCCTCGGATAAACCCAGAACGTATTCGGCTTTTCCTTGCGCCAAAGCGAGCAAAAACAGAGGCTCCGCCACGCGCGGCGCATCCGTCGTCGCCTGCTCAACCAATTTTCTAAAACTCAGCGACCGCTGTCCGGATAGCTCTCGGCAATAGCCTTTTAAGAATCCCTCAAAGGTCAGATTCAACCGAGCACCTCCTTTTTGTATTGCCTGTATGCACAGACCATCTCTTGATAACTCCGCTCCGAAGGCGACGACGCCAGCGCCTCTCCCTCGTCGAATATAAGCCGTTCGAGCAACCCCCAATCAAGTCGGTCGACGAATGCCTGACTATGAAGATCGATGATGTCGTTCGGACGACAGGCATAGAGCTTCATTACCGCCAGGTCCTCCAAGGATGGCGTAAAGTACCTGATAAAACGCGCCCCAATATCCAAGGGAATCAAACGATCTTCGTAATTGAACGGCATCTGATTACAATATGCCACCGCCATACCATTCACCTCGGGGTATCGAGCTATGATCTCGCGGAGGCACCTATCTGCCTCAAACACATCAATGTCATGTGTAACCGAACGATTCGTCACATCGTTTAGCATGAAGGCGCTTCCTCCCACCAATACAACGTTCGGCCTGTCGTCTCTTGGACCTATTTCCAGCTCCGCCTCTTCGTCAATGCCCAAAAGAGTCTGTTCTAAATCCTGCTTATACATAACAAATCCTATTATTATTCATCTTCAATAATACTATTAAGTCGCATGACAGGACCCACAGGATGCGAGGATTCTACTCATGGCGATAATCCCTACACCCTAGAAGTCCTAATGTGACAAACGCTAACTCTCCCAGCCGGCGCGGATTGTTGTTATGACATCGCCTAGGCGCTGGCCGAGGGCTGACAGATGTTGGAGCACCTCGTTGGGCGATGCGCCGTTGAGGATGCACGTGAGGGCATACGACGCCAGAAAGATGGCCGCAAGCCCTAACGGGATGAGCACGATCATCGCCAATATGCGCAAGCGCTGGCCCACACGGCGACGACGCGCACGACGCTTGTCGAACGCGAGCTCCTGCGCATATGAATCTTGCTGTACGGAATAGGCCTCTGGCGCCGATTTACACCCGGGCACAGCTGCAGGTACAGCAGCGGGCACGACATTTTGCGCAAAGGGCTGGGCTGCCGCCCCTTGCATTTGCATCTCTATAAGCCGTTGCTGTTGGCGCAACATGCGCTCGGCTTGTTGCTGCGGAGTCTCAAGAAACAGATCCATGCTGGCCTCCAAAATCGGAGCATTCGACGCTTACGACCAGCATCCCGCACCGCCATGACCGCGACAACGCAATCGCCGGCAATAGCCACAAAGTTTCTTCTGCTCAAAAGCTGTCGAAAAGCTCAACAACTCCCCTACCAGCACTTTCTCTGAGCTTTTTTCGCCAACAATCTTTTGGCCTTCCACCCTTACGCCAACTGACCAAAATCTAACCAATAGCTTGACGAAAATTGTGGAGACCGGGACCCCACACAAAAAGTGCCGCCCCAAAGGGGCGGCACACAAACTTATTATCAGCTTTTCTGTAACGAGCATGCGACGACTCAACGCCGGGGCGCAGGGCGGGGAAACCTTTGCCTCGCGCGACCCTGCGAAGCCGTGAGCGAGAGGGGAAGGTTTCCCCGCCCTGCGCCCCGTGGTCGGTGAGAACAGACTACATGCCCGCGAGACCGCGGGCGGCGGTGGCGCACATAAATGCCAAGACGAGAATCACGAGCGACCCGGCGATGTCTGCCAGCACGCCCATTACGCGGCGCTCAAACAGCCAACTCTCAAAGTGCGGGGCAACGTTGCGCCAAACACGCCACAGCAAGATGCCCATACCGATGACGCCCGGGATATTGAGCAGTAGGATCTCGGAGCACAAAAGACCGATCAGGTTGCCGGCGGCAAAGCCCGCATCGCCCTCGCAGTATTTGCGATAAATCATGTACAGCATGTACGCCACAAACGGCTGCAGGCACGCAGAAATAAACGTGACCACCATCGAGGGCTCCTGCGAAAAGACCTCGGTGAGCTTATCCACGCTCGTGGCATCCTTAGAGGCCAGGAACAGGCCAATGACCACCACAGGTACCACGCCCAAGATGACCTCGACCATCGTAAACAGCTTGGCGGTCAAGTCCTCACTAGCCGAATTCAAATGGGGCGCCCACTCAGGATGAGCATGCGCACCGACCTTCTTGCCCTTCTCAGCACGATTGGCCTTTTCACCCTCGGCAACCCGACGACCAGGATCCTTGCGAGTTCCCGCCGCAGCAACCCGAGCCCGAGACTTCTTACCCATACAAAACACCCCATCAGGTAGTAGATAAACTAAAAGTCGCTACCCAGTGTACCCCACCCATGAACGGTGCCATCCCAACCAGCCCCCATACAAAAACGTGCCGCCCCGATAGGGGCGGCACACAAACTTCTTATCAGCTTTTCAGCAACGAGCACGCGACGACCCAACGCCGGAGCGCAGGGCGGGGAAATACCTTTGCCTCGCGCGACCTGCGGAGCCGTGAGCGAGAGGGAAAGGTATTTTCCCCGCCCTGCGCTCCGCAGCAGCTAGCGCCAAGCGCTAGTAGTTCACCACCTGCTCCTCAAAGTACGCCTTCGGGTGGTTACACACCGGGCACACCTCAGGCGCCTCGGCACCAACGTGCAGGTGCCCGCAGTTCAGGCACTTCCATACCTTCACGCCCTCACGCTCAAACACCTCGCCCGACTCGATGCGCTCGACGAGTTTGTTGTAGCGCTCCTCGTGGGCCTTCTCGACGGCGGCGACACCACGGAACTTCTCGGCGATCTCGGCAAAGCCCTCCTCCTCGGCGGTCTTGGCGAACTCGTCGTACATCGTGGTCCACTCGTAGTTCTCGCCCGCGGCGGCGTCGCGCAGGTTGTCCAGAGTGCCCGGAACGGCGCCGTCGTGCAGATACTTAAACCACAGCTTGGCGTGCTCGGACTCGTTGCCCGCCGTCTCGGCAAAGATATTCGAAATCTGAACGTAGCCATCCTTTTTGGCCTTAGATGCGTAGTAGCGATACTTGGTGTGTGCCTGGGACTCACCGGCAAAAGCGGTCTCGAGGTTCTTCTTGGTTTGGGAATTCTCAAAATCCATAGGTGTACTTCCCTTCAACACGTGCCGCCCATAGGCTTTGAGCGACCTTGTCTTTAGGATGCCCTCAAGCCGCGAATTTAAACCTTACAATCCCGTTCTTCAGATTTGAGCGGGCTACACACTCAACCAACGATCGTCCTCGGCTCGGCAAAAGCCCTCGCGCTCCAGGTCAGCTAGAATGCCCGCGACAAGCTCGCACTCGACCGGCCCGCGACCGGCTGCCGCTTCCATCTCGTTAACGCCCACCACGGCATCAGCAAGCGTAATCCCCGCCGGCTGGCCATCGCGCGCTGCCAACAACATACGCACGATATGCGCGCGCTTTTGGCGACGCGAGCCCTCAAACTTGGACTGACGACTATAGCCCGCCGACCGCCTGGACGGATTGGGCAGCGTCTTTTTAAGATACGCGCCGTAATCCAGCAACGCGTAATACCATGCGCGCGGCGTGTCGGCATCGTCTTGAGGCACGGCAAAGGGCGCAATCTCATCCGCCGCCGCACCAGGGGCCGCCGGACAGGCGGCTTGAATCAGCGGCACCAGCTCGCGATCGGGAACGGCCGGCACATCGGGAAAGAAATGATGCAAAAAGACCGTGCGCACATTGGTCTCTAGATACACGCCTGGAAGATCAAACGCAAACGAACGGATGCCCTGCGCCGTTGCCGGGCCAATGCCGGGCAGAGCGACCAAGTCACGCGTCTCACGCGGAAACTCCCCGTCCCAGTCCTCTACAACGCGCTGAGCGGCCCCATGAAGCGCCAGAGCGCGTCGGTTGTAGCCCATGCCCTGCCAAGCGTCCAAAACATCGGAAGGCGCGGCCTGGGCAAGCGCCTGCACAGTCGGAAAACGATCGAGCCACACCGGCATGCGCGCCTCCACACGCGGCACCTGCGTTTGCTGCAGCATGACCTCAGAAAGCCAAATGATGTACGGATCGCGTGTGCGGCGCCACGGAAGGTCGCGATAACGCAGGACCCCTTCCGAACGAATCATCGAACGAAAGGGGTCCTGAATCATGGCTATGCTCCTTATGCGGCGCTATTCCTCCCGGTAAGCGCACGCGCAGGTGGCGTACTCGGGAAACGCTTCGCGGTCGGCGAACTTGGGATCGACGGCCGGGAACTGGCGGTGAGCGACGATGTCGCCGAGCGAAACGGAATCGAGGTAGTCGCGCATCAACGCCTGGGCTCCGGCCCACAGGGGATGATAGCAGCACGCGCCCATGCGCGCACAGTCACCATCGGGCGCGGTGCAATCGTTCATAACCATAGGACCCTGAACGGCCTCGACGACCTGGCGGATAGTGACGTCGTCCGGACTGACCTTGAGACGCATGCCACCGTGGACGCCACGCAGGCTCTCCACAATACCGGCCTGGACCAAACCGTGCTGAATCGAGCGGGCAAACGAATACGGAACATTGACCTCTTCGGCAGCGGTGCGAACAGAAAGTAAGCACTCCGGATCCTCGGCAAGCATCGCCAGCATACGAAGGGCGTAATCAGTCTTCCTCGATATGTCCATTTTTCCCCTTTCAAGGAATACGAACAGCTCGAACGAGCTCCGGGGCCGAGCTTGTGTCGAGACGCTAAATGACTGCCAGGACATCCAAATGGTAAATCGGATATCCACTGAGTGCCGCGCTTGGAGCGAAATGCATCAGATGCGGCGCACAGTGCAATTTAGTATAACCTAACCCCCTGTCTCGTAGAACAGGTGTTGCGCAACAAAGCTGTTGTTCAGACAGATATACTCATTAGATTTTACTTGCGTTCCCGAAGGCGCGGGGGTTCTGGGCGAAGATGCACCAGGGCGATCGTTCTATCAAAACAAAGTGCATCAAACGCAAAAAGCCACGTCCGAAGACGTGGCTTTAATTGCGTTGGCGGGAAGTACGGGGCTCGAACCCGCGACCTCCGACGTGACAGGCCGGCGCTCTAACCAAACTGAGCTAACTCCCCAGGCAGACGTTCGCGTTTGTTTCCGCTCGCGTGCGCTGCGGGGATTAGTATACACAGAAGTCTGTCTGGCGCGCAACAACTTTTTTGAAAAATTTTTTGGGTCCCTCCGGGAGGGTCTCCGGGGCTGAGGGCGGGGGTTAAGTTTGCTGCTCTACAGTCCTGCGCAAGACGGAAAGCACATTAAGTGCTTTC
>USEK01000004.1 GCA_900553705.1 uncultured Collinsella sp. | reverse complement strand
CGTGGGCTCGGAGATGTGTATAAGAGACAGGTGCACGCTCATCTACTACCCGCGCGAGAAAATCGAGCTGGTCCGCAGCCAGCGCGAGGACTCGCCAACCTGGTACAAGACGATACTTGACCAGCTCATCATGGTTGCCCGGTCGCTTTCGAGCCGCTATACGCGCTCCAAGGTGCGTAAGGCCATCCCGCGCGATTACGCCTATATCATCGACGAGTTGTTGCACACGCACCCGGACGAGAACAACTATCGCGTGCGCTATCACGAGCGCATCGTGGAGTCCATCCTGGAGACCGCAAGCGCCGACGACTTTATCGAGTCGCTTGCCTCGCTCATCAAGCGCCTGGCCGTCGACCACCTGCACCTGGTGGGCGACATCTTCGACCGCGGTGGCGGCGCGGCCAAGATTATGGACCGCCTGCTCACCTACCATTCACTCGACATCCAGTGGGGCAACCACGACCTGCTGTGGATGGGCGCTGCGGCCGGTGAGCCCGCCTGCATCGCCACGGTGCTGCGCAACAACCTACGCTACGACAACTACGAGATCCTGGAGAACGACTACGGCATCTCGCTGCGCGAGCTTGTCGCCTTTGCCGATGCCACCTACACCGCCGGTGAGTCCATCGCCCCGCTGATCAAGGCTATCAACGTGCTGCTCTTTAAGCTCGAGGGTCAGATTATCCAGCGCCACCCCGAGTTCGACATGACCGACCGCCTGTTACTCGACAAGATCGATCACGACACCGGCACGGTCGCGCTCGCCGACGGCAGCGTGTGGCCGCTCACGACCAACGACTTCCCCACCGTCGACCCGGCGGACCCCTATACGCTCACGTCTCAGGAGCAGCACATCATCGACAAGCTCGTGTCCGAGTTTGTCACCGCCGATCACCTGCATCGCCATATCGATTTCCTCTATTCCCACGGCTCGATGTACAAGGTCGCCAACGGCAACCTGCTGTTCCATGGCTGCGTGCCACTCAACGAAGACGGCACCTTTAGCAGCATGAACTGCCTGGGCACCTGGCACACTGGCCGCGATTATCTCGATTTTTGCGACTACATCGCCCGCCGCGCCTGGCGCGTGGGCGACCGCGACGCTCTCGACTGGATGTGGTACCTGTGGATCGGCTTTAACTCACCCGCCAGCGGACGCCTGGTGCGTACCTTTGAGCGCGCCTATATCGCCGATAAGAGCACCTGGGTCGAGCCGATGGACCCGTACTTTACACTTACCAAGTCGCCCTCGGTCTGCGACGACATCATGCGCGAGTTTGGCGTCGCGCCCATGGCATGTTCACCGACCGGTCACATCATCAACGGCCACACACCCGTTAAAACCACCAAGGGCGAGCAGCCCATCCGCGCCGAGGGCAAGTTACTGGTCATCGATGGCGGCTTCTGCCGCGTTTACCATCCCAAGACGGGCATCGCCGGCTATACGCTCATCTCGAGCTCGCGCGGCTGCCGCCTCAAGTCGCACCGGGCCTTTACGACGGTTGCCGAGGCACTCACGCGCAACGTGGACATCGAGAGCGAGACCAACCGTTTTGACCAAGCAGACCGTCGCCGCATGGTGAGCGACACCGATACTGGCGCCAAGATTCGCAGCCAGATCCAGGACCTGCGCCAGCTGCTCGATGCATATAGAAACGGTGCTATCGAGGAGCACGCCTAGCACCACCCGCGGGGATTGGCTAAACTTGCTAAGTTTGTCATCCCCGCGGCGCTTCGGCGCCAGCTTAAGGCAGGTACTATGCAAAAGCTCCTTGCGCAGATCATGAAATTTGGCGTCGTCGGTGTCATTGCCACGATTATCGACTTTGGCATTATGAATCTGCTCCACTACGGTCTGGGCCTCAACATCCTAATCGCCAACACCAGCGGCTTTATCATCTCACTCATCTTTAACTACCTCGCAAGCATGAAGTACGTGTTTGCGCACAAAGAAGGCATGAGCCGCCGCCGCGAGTTCATCATCTTTGTCGTGCTGTCCGTGATCGGTTTGGTGCTCAACGACGGCATCGTGCTGGCGCTCAACGCCGGCCTGGGACTCGAGGCCAATATCGCCAAGATCTGCGCCACCGCGCTTGTCATGGTCTACAACTTTGTGACCCGAAAAATCTTCCTGGAGGGCGACGAGACAAAATAGCTCGAAACCCCTGCAGCATTACGGCGCCCACGGACGACGCGCACTCAGCGCAGTATCGTCCGTGGGTGTCGCTCGTTTACGGGCAAATTTTTAACGTTTGCGGATTAGCTCTTGAAAATTTGGCGAGTTCATATAGTTCTTGGCAAAGACCTTACGTTTCCCTTGTAAAAGCTCTAAAGTATCCTCTGCTCGATTCATCAACGCATTGGATGTGATTACGTGCGCAAGGCGCTGGCACAGCCTCATACCAAGCAGTTCCTCAAGTTTGCTGTCGTGGGTCTTATCTCCTTTGGCATCGACTGGGGCATACTCATTGCGCTCGTCGAGCTGTTCCACCTCGACTTTTTGATGAGCACCACGGTTTCGTTTATCACGTCCGTCGTGGTCAACTACTGGCTCAGCATGAAGTACGTGTTCGACCACCGCGAAGGCATGAGCCGCAAGCGCGAGTTCACGATCTTCACCATCCTGTCGGTGATCGGCCTGGGCCTCAACGACCTGTACATGTTTGTGGGCGTCACGTTTTTGAGCATCGGCTACCAGGCCATGAAGGCCATCGCCACGTTCTTGGTCACCTGGTACAACTACTTCAGCCGCCGCTTCTTCCTCGAGGGCGCACGGTCGTAGTCGATTCACTGTTTGCCTGAATGTATAACCGGTTGGAATTCCCGTTCCAACCGGTTTTTTGTTTGCAGAGCCTGCCGAGGAAAGCGCACAAGGCGGGCCGCAGCGTCGGAATGGGTAGTAGTTTCCCCATGGTCGCCCCGCGGAAAGCGCGTCCCAGATTGCAGCCTCAGAACGGGACACAGCTTCCGCAACGTGGCTCTAGCGGAAAGCGCATCCCAAAATCGATGCCCAATACGGTCCGCAGCTTCCCAATGGGCGCTGCTTCGGAAAGTCTATCCCGGAATGAGCCCTCAGAGCGGAACACGCTTTCCGAAACCCGCCCCAACGGGAAGCTGCGTCCCGGAATTCGCCTACAGGGCGGGATGCAATTTCCGGTTGAGCCTCGATTGGGAAATGACGTCCCATTCGTATAAAAACGGGCGTCTCGGATGTTTGTCCGAACCGCCCGTTTGATGCGATATGTCGAGGCCCCTAGCCTGTCACGTAATACCAGACCACGTTGTCGCCGTTTGAGAGAACGTAGTTGCTGCAGGCTGTCATGGGCGTTGTGCCGTTGACGGAATAACACCAGCCGCTACCGCTTCCATAGTTTTCATCCTTCTCGGCCAGGCCACCGATGGCGGCAACATAAGTGCCAAACGACGAGCCACGCGCATTTATAGAAATACCCAGCGCGCAGAGAGCGTCGTAGGCAGTTGCTCCCTCATTAAAGGTGTAGGTACCACCAGCGGACACAGGATTGCCCACAGCGCTCGAAGTAACCGAGACAGTCACGGTAACGTAGCTAGACTCCTGAGAGACGCTCTGGTTGCCCGAGGGGGCATTACTGTTATCAGGAACGGCAGAAGGCCCACCGGACGTTGCCGAATTCTGAGAAGCCGACTGACTGTTGTCAGTCTTTTTATTTCCTGCTCCTTTTTCGCCGGACTTCTTGCTATCCGAGTTCTTGTCCGATTCCTTGTCCGAAGACTCGGAATCTTTCTTGGAGTCAGATTTGTCAGAACCCCTAGACCCGTCATTCGTATCATCAGAAGATTTGGAATCCTTGGACCCGGCCTTGCCCGAAGCGACAGTCGAGCCGGACCCATTGCCATCCTTGGCGACGATGCTCTCCCCCGCCACGGTCTGGACGATCCAATCAATGGACCAAGCACCGCTCTCGGAGGGATGAACAAAGCCCAGAGAGACCACGATCAGAACGACGCATGCGGCAGTCAGAACGCCAAGGAGCGCCTTCCGTCGAGGAGCGGACGCCGCCGAAGCGGCGCCCTTTTGCTTTGGATCATCGAGCTGGATAAACGAGGAGTCGGGCTGTTGCCCGTTGGTCTCCTTGGGCTTATCGGGCATTACCGTCACCCTTGCCGCGCTTGGTCAGCACGAAGACGGCGATGAGCGCAAGGCCAATCACGCCGGCGGCGATGCCAACGATGGCGAGCGGGTTGGTGCCCGTCTCCTGCTCGGAAGCACCAGAGGACTTCTTAGCAGTGGTCGTGGAAGCAGCGCCCGTATCGGACTTGGAATCGGACTTCTTGTCGGACTTGCTGTCCTTCTTCTCAGACTTCTTCTCATCCTTCTTGTCGGACTTATCGGAGCCCTTCTTGTCGGACTTGTTTTCCTTGGTCTCGGTCTTGGTCGACACCGTCGTCTTGGTCACCGGCTTCTGACCCGGGGCGATAGTGCCGCCGGCCTGCGGGCCCTTAGAGCCGGAACCAGCGCCGGAACCCGTACCAGTGCCCGTGCCGGTACCAGTACCAGAACCGCTGCCGCCGCTGGAGCCAGAACCGCCATTGTCACCAGAATTGGTGGCATTCTTGGTCCACTTGGCATACAGCGTCAGATCGGCCGTCACCGGCGTACTGAAGTCATACGCTTGCGTGCACGCCTCATCGGTATACCAACCGCCGAAGGTATAGCCCTTGCGACGCGGTTTTACAGCAGGCTCCGTAGCAGTTTTACCAGCCTTAATACGTTGGGAATCGAGCACAATAGAATCTGCACCATTTGCGTCAAACGAGACAGTATAGCGATTGACCTTCTGGCCATTTCCCTTAATCGCGAACAACTTGCCCGAATCGTTAGCGTAGTAGAGTGAACCATCAGAACCGACCGAAATCGACGACATGCAGTACTGCTGGTTCTCGGCCGACGGTCTATAGAGCAGCTCAGCCTCTTCGTCACCTATGCGATAGCGATAAATGCCGCCAGGATTATTGTTGGACGTAAAGTATACATAGGTATGACCATCTTGAATGGAAACCACAGGCTGTGACTTAACATCGCCGCTGCCCGTAAAACCACTTGCAGAAGAATCCTCGCGGATGAAGTTACCGTCTGCCTTATAAATTGAATAATCGACCGTAAGCGTATCGGCGTCGATAATTGCAAGCTGACCATAGTGGCTCGTAAGACTGTTTTGGGGACCGCCCATAAAGGACTCAATCGACGTGCCGCCAACTACAATCTTACCGTTGACAAACACGGGTGTAGAGGTCGAGCTGCTGCCAAACGTAACTTTACCCAGTTCTGAAAGGGCCCCATCATTAGCGATAGCAATTTTATGGAGCGTGCCATCGGCACTCACAACGTAAGCAGTAGCCCCATCAACAAGCACGTTCGCGCGAACGCGATCGGCGATCTTAAGCTTTGCTACGGTCTTTCCAGTCGAAGGATCAACCGTGCTGACAGTGCCTGAATCATCCGCGATAACGCCATAGTCGCCCGAGAACGCCATGCCAGCCCAGTAATAGCCCTTGCTGTTTTCATTCTTGTGCTGCCACATGACTTTACCGTCAGAAATACGAACACAAAGCAGGTAGCCGTCACTCGAGTCAATCCAATCGGCCGAAGCGGTACCAAAATAGGCATAGCCATCGCGAACCGAAACAGAAGCAAGCGACTGCTGCGCGCCATCGGGACCGGCCGGCAACCCATCGGTAACCCAAACCGTCGCAAGCACATCAACCGTTAAGGCCTGAAGACGACCGCCTGAAAGCGGAACAAGCACAACACCATTGGTATATACCATGCGTGAGGTGGAATCAATTGCAGCAGCCAAAGGTGACTCTAGAACGGTCTTGCCCGTCTCGACATCCTTTTTGAGCAATTTAGAACCAACTGCCACATAGAGATAGTCACCGATCAGCAACGCATCGGAAACACCCTTATTGCCGTCCGCACGCGTCTTAAGCTCGCTTACCCATTTCTCATCTGCATCCTTAGTGGGCACAGGTGCGTCGGTAACCTTGTCGGCACTTGTAAAGCCCGACCAGTCGCTATCCCAGTTAGGGCGTGCAGCGCTCGGATTAAGAACAACGTTGTCGACACCGGGCAAAGTATCCCCAGGGGCGTAAGCCCAAACGACCTTATCGCCCGACTTAAGCACGTAGTCGTTATCGAGTTGAGTTCCAGGAACGCCGTTGACAAAGAACGACCAAGCGCCGGACAGCTCGGTACCATCAAGCGGAGAAACGAGGCTATGGACACCCCAATAGCCGAATTGGTCGTACATCTTGGACTCGATGCCAAGGGCGTCGAAATAGGTAGCGGAGGCATCCTTGATCGACGTGCCCTTAACAAACACCTGGGTCGACGGGCTCGTCCAACGCTGAGCCATCCCGGCCTTTTTGCCAATAATCTCCATCGTGACGGAAACCTGCTCGGGCGCGGGGTCGCCGTACTTCGAGTAGCACCAGACGACGGAGTCGCCGTCCTTGAGCGTGTAGCCGCCCGCGCCGACCTCGGAGGCGCTGCCGTTGACGAACAGCTGCCAGTACGCGCCGGTCGCCGAGTCGTAGCCGAGCTTGCGGTCCTTATCGAAGGGCGACGTGATCGAGTTGAGTGCCCAGCCCCAGCTGCCGTTGGGGTTGTAATCGGCCTTGAGGCCGGCACGCTTGAACAGCTGCTCGGAGAGGTCGGCCGCGGTCGAGCCCTCCTTCAGCGTGATCCGCTGCGCGGCGGCCCAGGTCTGCTGGGCGCCCTTGGCGTCGGTGCCGACGACGGAGCACGTGGCAGAGACCTCCTGGCTCTCTGCCTTGGCAGGCTGAGCCTTGGCCTCTCCAGCGGCAGAGACAACGGCGGTGTCCTGCTTCGAGGCATCGGACGTCGATGCAGCCGGTGCCTCATTGCCGGCAGCGCTATCGTCCTCAGTCTTGTCGGTAGGGCCCGAAGCTGTCGCAGTGGCATCTTGCTCGGCAGTGCCCCCATTCGCCACCATGCCGCTCGCATTGAGGTCGGCAGCAGGGCTTGTCGCGGACTCACCAGAGCCGTTCTCGGCAAGCGGTGCCGCCTGAGCCACAGCCTCGGCAATGCCCTCGGCGCCCTCGGCCCACAGCTGAGCCGGTGTGGTGCCAAAGGCCATCGCGAAGGCCAGAAATGCCACCAGGCCGCGCTTGGCTACGCCGCGCGCAATTGCGCCACGGCGATGCGAGACGCGCTCGCGCTCGTCCTCAAACATATCCAATTGTCCCCCATTGTCTGTACTTGGAGCGTTGCCTTGAGGCTGCCCCACGTCATCGCGCATGTTGCGCTCGAGTTCCCCCATCGGGGTCCCCCTTCCCTCCAGAGCCCTATGCACACCGGCGGCAAAAGCCGCAGCCGCATGCAAGACGGGAGGCGATCCGACTTAACCTTAACGACTCGGGCACGTCGTCCGATCTGCGACGCGAGCATCCCGAGCCAAGAGGAATTACGGTTACTGGTACAGCTGGGGACTTGCACCCCGATTCTCCCAAATGCGCAGGATAACCGCGCATTCGTGCGTCTCCGCACCACCATCTAGGCCATCGATTATTACCGTCAAAATGGTATCACGCAAAAGGGCCTCGCACGCAGGCGAAGCCCAAGGTAAAAGCTATTGTTTGCGATAGGAAAATGCGGTGACGGCCGCAGCCTCTAGTGCTTGCCGCCGTGACTGTTGAGCCAGATATTGCGGCCCAGCATAAGCGCCAGCACCAGCGCGCTCACGTAGCCCATAAAGCCAATGACCGGGATACCAAACACAACCGGCTCGATGCGCGCGTAGTACACCACCGACGAACCGATAAACAGACCGGCGATCACAATTGCCATCGACATGCGGTCGATAATCCCACCTAGCTGTCGCAGCGCCTTATCGCTGCTCATGATCTGCGTGTTTACCTTAAGCTGGCCGCGCGTAAGCATACGCGAAGCCAAGCCCAGATACTCGGCCGCCTCGAGCGAGCCCTTCGCCGCGCGATAACTGCTCGCTGCAAAGTCGCGGCTCATCTCGCGCATGCGCGCATAGGTGCTTTTTTCGTTTTTGATGTGCGTCTGGATGATCTGGATCATGTTGACGTTGGGCATATACTCGGTCAGCAAACCCTCGAGCGTCACCATGCCGCGCGCGAACATCGTTACCACGCTCGGCAGCTCAACATCGTTTTTGCGCGCCAGGTTTAGCAGCGAGGTCAAAAACTCGCCGATATCCAGATCCTTCAGGTCAAGGCCCGCAAAGTCGGCGACGATAAAGTCCAGGTCGGACAAAAAGGCCGAATGGTCGACCTCGGCAGAATCGCCGCGCGTCACGGCAAAGCGCATAAGCGAGTTCTTGAGCTTGGGCACGTCGCCCTCGGCCACGGCGAAAATCATGTCCTTAACGATACCGCGGTCGTGGCTCGACATGCGCCCAACCATGCCCAGGTCAATAAAGTAGACGATGCCGTCCTTGAGAATGATGTTTCCCGCATGCGGGTCGGCATGGAAAAAGCCGTCGTCGAGCACCTGCGTCGAGTAGTCCTCGACAATCGCGGCACCGATCTTTTCCAAGTCATAGCCCTCGGCCACCAAGCGTTCAGGATCGGCGATCGAAATGCCGTCGACGTAGTCCATAACCACCACGTGCTCGGTGCACAGGTCCAGATAGGATTTAGGGCACGTCACGCCATGAACGCTCTTATGGAACTCGTAGAAGTCGTTGAGGTTTTTGGCCTCGGCCAAAAAGTTGGTCTCCTCGCGAAACGAGGTCCACAGCTCCTCGACCACGCCATGCAGGTCCACAAACTGGTCGGTGTTGACGAACTTGGAAACGATGCGCACCACCGAGCGAATGATGTCGATGTCCTGCGCCATGACCTGTTGCGCGCCGGGGCGCTGCACCTTAACGGCCACGTCCTCACCTGTCACCAGGCGGGCACGGTGCACCTGCGCGAGCGACGCACTTCCGAGCGGGTTGGGGTCGATCGCGTCGAACATCTGCCCCAAGCGCTGGCCGTACTCCTCTTCCAGACAACGCAGCACCACCTCATACGGCACCGGCTCTACGTCGGAGCGCAGGCGGCGCAGCTCGTCGCAAAACCGCTGCGGCAAAATCTCGGAGCGGTTAGCCAGAATCTGCCCCATCTTGACGAACATGGGGCCGAGCTCTTCGAGCAGACGGCGCAGGCGCACCGGCGTGAGGTTATCCCACACGCGGTACTTTTTGACCAGGCGAACGATTTGCCCGATGCGTTCGCGGCGGCCCGCCGGCGTGAGCTGGTACTCCTCATCCGGCGCCATCGCGTCGGGCTCTTCGGGGACCATATCGACAGCGCGCGGCTTCTTGCGAGCGCCCGAGACGGCGGCATCGACTTCATCGACAACCGCCGCCTCGTCACCCAAGGGATCTAGATTGTTGTAATCGGTGGTGGAATCTGCCATCTGCGCTGCTACTCGGCCTCTTCGGTGTCCTCTGCATCGTCGGGCTCAACGGACTCGACGGGCACCGAGGTTACGTTGTCCTCGACCGAATCGACGATGTCGCGCACATGGGCCAAAAAGGCCGTGCGCTCGGGGGCGGTCATGACGCGGACGCGGGCCAGGATGAGCTCGTCGAGCACGCGCTGCGCCGCAGTCTCGCCCTGCATGCCCAGGCGCTCGGTCAGGTCGGAGATGGTACCACCCGCCTGCTCGAACATATCGGACACGCTGCGGGCGATATCGGGGGTGCCGGCATCCTTGCGAACCTGCTCGCCCTTGGTACCGAGGTCGTCGAGAACCTTCTTGCCGCCCTCGACGGCAACGGCGGCGGCGCCGAAGCCCACGTTGATGGCACCGTTAACAAGCTGATCGAGTTTCATAACCATGGTTGGCTCCAATCATGAACAACTGCATTGGCCTTCTTGTACCCAAGATTGGGCGAACGACACAAAATCGTTTTACTGCCAAGATAGGAATCGAGCGGGGCAAAGCCTTTGACGGCGTTTGTCCCGCTCGTTCGCTGCAATACGGCTTTTACCTAATGTTGTCGTTCATCGCGAAGGAGTTCTTCATGGCACAGCTCGTGGTGTAGAGGACCTTGCCCAGCAGGGCATCGGTCTCCACCCGCACGCGCTCGGCAAACTCCTCGTTGGCACGGGCGAGCTCGGCAGGCACCTCGGCCTCGGGCAGCGCGGCTACGGCAGCGTCAACGTCATGGATCTGCTTGTGGCCCATGCCGCCGACCTTCTCCTGATAATCCTCGACCGCACGACCGCACTCGTGGAAACGGACATCGGCCAGGGCGCCGATCAGGCGGTTGGCCCAGTAGAAGTTCTCGGACGTCACGCGAGCCTGCGTGTCGGCATAGTACTCGGGCATGGTCTCGACATTGGCGTACAGCGGCACGAGCGCGTTAAACGAGTTGGAGCCAAACGCCATCCACTGCACGGCGCGATACGCCGGCTGCGCATAGGGGCGCAGCTGCAGCACGGCGAGCTGGCTGTTGCGGTTGATGCCGATGGGGCGATAGGCGCCGCGCGTGGCGGGCGTACCCTTGCTGCCGTAGCAGTCGTACTCCGTGCCCTGGTAGTGGCTCGAAAGCACGTACTTGATGTCCTCGATGGTCACCTTGCGCTCGGGCACGCGGCTCCAGGGGATATCGTCGCTCTCGGGCGTGTAGTCGGCGTCGGGGCCATCCCACACGTCGCTGGGGTTGAGGCAGCGCTGCATGTACCAGGCGCGCGGCGTGTTGTAGACATGGTCGCTGTCGCTGTGCGAGCCAAAGGCCTCGCGCGGGTTAAAGACCGCAGCCGGGCCGTCGCCCTCGACGCCCAGCGTCAGATCCAGATGCCACTCGGCCATCCAGGCGCGCAGGTCGGCAGAGCACATGTGATCGGCCTGGGCGCCCTCGGCGTCATCCAGATCAAAGCTGTCGATGCCCAGCTGGTTGGGCATGGTCACATAGGCGTCATCGAGCACACGCTTGGCAATCCAGTGGTGACCGCCGATGGTCTCGAGCCACCAGATCTCGTCCACGTCGCTAAAGGCGATGCCGTTGTTCTCGTAGGTGCCGTAGCGCTCGAGCAGGTCGCCCAGGATACGAACGCCGTCGCGGGCGGACTTAGCGTACGGCAGGACCAAGGTCACCATGTCCTCCTCGCCCAGGCCACCAGGCTGCGCCGGCACATAGCCGTCCTCACCCTCGTTGCCCTTGGCGGGCACGTAGTCCACGAGTGGGTCGGCGCCGCGAACGCGCTCATTGGTGGTGAGCGTCTCAGTTGCGGACATGCCCACATTGAGCTCGTTGAAACCGGCCTCGGCCCAGATGCCGTGGCCCGGAACAACATCGGGGACGCTCGTGTAGCGCATGGGATTATCGGGCAGCTCAACGGTCAGGTGACTCAGGACGCTCGTGTAGACGCGCGGCTGCTCGTCGGGATGCACCACGCGCATACGCTTGGGCTCAAACACCCCGTTGGACGAGTCCTCGTTACGCGCGACCAGGGTCGACCCGTCGTAGCTTGCGTTTTTACCGACCAGAATCGTTGTGCACGGCATGCGCATCCTCCTTGAGTGAAGAAATCAAACGATAACAGTGTATCGCTTCGGCGCAGAAAGGGCGAAACCACGGCCCCTCGAGACCCCCTCGGGACCTCTGTGGTCAAAAAATGCCAAATATGAGTACTGTCACCAATTTAGTAGCAGCAAATTTCCTTGTAATGAGTGCCGAAAATCCCTATTTGTCCAAAAGCGAGACCGCGTTATTCCCCATAGGTTCAATAAAATGGGCTTCCTAACGATAATGGATATCGCTAGGAAGCCCAAATGTCATAAAACATATGTGACCATCTTGACAGCAGTACTCATATTTGGCATTTTTTGACCACGTGGTATATAGCTAACCCCTCAAGCAGCCCAAAACACCTATTTCGATGCACGCTCCGCCGCCTCAATCACGTGTTTGGCGAGAATCGCGGTGGTCACAGCCCCCACGCCGCCCGGCACGGGCGTGATGGCGTTAACGACCGGCTCCGCAGCATCAAAATCGACGTCACCCACCAGCTTGCCAGCGTCCTCATCCCAGTTAATGCCAACATCGATGATCGTCTGGCCCTCGCGAACGGCATCCGCGCCAATCGTACGCGCGCGTCCAACGGCGGCAACCACAATGTCAGCCGCACGGCACTCGGCAGCAAGGTCGCGCGTATGCGTATGGCACGTCGTCACCGTGGCATTGAGAGCCGTAAGCATGGCGGCAACGGGACGGCCAATCACCAGCGACCGACCAACGACCGCGACCTTGGCCCCATCCAGCTCAACACCGTAATGATCCAGCAAAGCAAGCACGGCTTCGGCTGTGCAGGGGGCAAAACCCTCGCCGCGTCCCGAAAGCGTGGTGAGCAGCGAAGCCGGCGTCATGGAGTCAACGTCCTTGGCGGGATCGAGCGCTGCGGCGACGGCGTTCTCGTCAAGGCCGGCGGGCAGCGGGCGGAACATCAGACAGCCATGAACAGCCAAGTCGGCATTAATGCCCTCGATAGCCGCCAGCAGCTCGTCCTGCGAGACGTCGGCAGGAAGCAAAACGCGACGAGCCTCGATGCCAACCTTTTCGCAGCGTTTAAGAGCGCCACGCTCATAGGACAGGTCGTCCTCGCGCTCGCCCACACGAACAATGGCCAGCGTCGGCACAACGCCGCGTTCGCGCAAAGCAACGCAGCGAGCAACGAGCTCCTCGGTCAAAGCGCGAGCAACGGGAGCACCCTTCAGCAGTTCAGCCATGGCTATCCTCTCTTCCTCGCAGCGTCGGAGGCGCGGCGCGCCAGCGCATCGGCGCGCGGCAACCATGTGTCGAGCAACTCATCACACGCCGTCTCGAGCTCCTCAGCACGAGCGCGATCTTTCATAGACGTGGTGTTCGCAAAGAGCGTCAAGCTCGCGCCCTGCATAGCGGCACGGCAGAACACGGCGCCGCACGCCACATCGGACAGCAGCTGACGCGAACCCTTGTCGGCCATGTCCTCGAGCAGCGCCAGCGCACGCCCGCAGGCATCCATAATGCGATACGGCGGCAGAGCGGCCACATGCAGCGCATCCTGAATCGCGGTTGCTCGAGCCGGATCGTCACGCGGAATACCGTACGCCGTGGACACCTGCCCGTAGGCACGAACGTCCTCGGCAACCAACTCGACAAGCTCCTGGGACAGCTCATCAGCCTGGGCAAACGCACGCGTCAGGTCATCCGCACGATCAGCAAGCGCGGGATTGGTCGCACCGTAGCGGGCAACCATTCCGCACAGCGAGGCGCCCAGCGCGCCCACAAAAGCGCTCGCGCTGCCACCACCGGGAACCGGCTCGCGCGCGGCCAGCGCCTCGGCAAAACCGCGACAGGTTTTATCCATCATCTCTTGGCTCATACGCACACGCACCTTCAAGTCATATATATCGGTCGGGCGGCCGACGCCGGCCGACCGCATCGATCACGTAATGGTGCTAAGTCTAGCCCATAAGTACGCGAGCGTCAGCGCATCTGGCCATCGCGGATTTCTATGGCACGCGATAGGCGTCGACAACGCAAGCATGGGACACATGGCCCACCTTTCGAGACTTCCGGACGTCACAAACTGGGGCATATCTATAAACAAGGAACCTGTTGGGGCAACGCCCGCGTACACGCGCCCCTTTTAAAACAACGGGCACCCAACCCCGGGGAGGGCCGACAGCATCGGCCCTCCCCTCTTTTGGACCCGCGTATATTGCCACTTGTCGGCGCAATTCCAGCCCCCAGAATGGGACACATGGCCCACCAGAACGAGCCGCTCGCGCGTACAGTAAAGGCAGGTAATCCATGGGCGGTTACAGATCGAGGAGGACACGACCATGAAAAAGAAGGCCTTTGCGATTCTCACCCTCTGCATAAGCCTCTTAGCCGCAGTCTCCCTAGTGGGCTGCGGTGGCAGCGGCGGCGCTACCGGAAGCGGCGGTGGCGGCGGAGCAGAAAAGCCAGCCGTGGATATGAGGACCGATTTCATTTGGTTTAAGGTCGAGGTCCCCGAGGGCGTCGAGATCACCGACGTCGCAGGCGACACGGCCGATAGGGCCCAGTTTAAGTTCACCGAGAGCGAGCACGCCAGCGACCGCTTCATCCCCGTCTTCGATCCTGACAAGAACGCCGACGAGCTGTTCGACTACGAGGCAAAGTGGAAGGCCAACTCCGGATGGACCGAGAGCGATCCCGTTAAGTACAACGGCAAGACCTGGCGCAGTGCCTACTTTACGCACTCGGGCGGCGTGACGACCGAGCACTTCACCGACGTTGACGGTGGCAGTGTGTATGTGCGCATCGACAACGTCGAGGAACACAAGGACGCCGTCGAGACCATGATGAAGTCTCTGGAGTTTGCCGACGACATCGCCGAGGCCAAGACCGAGGCCATGGACGTCAAGCTCGACGATATCGAGATCAAGCGTTAAGCGACTGGCGAGTGCAGCGGGAAACACAGGCGCAGTGCAAACAAGCGACGGTACCCCAGAGCTTCGTACCCAGGGAGGGCCGGTAAACCGACCCTCCCTTTCTTATGCCGGTAGCCAACGAACGCGAGGATGCCGGACGCCGGAACCGCTCCAAATGTAGCAACAGTACGAAAACGACAAGCACCCCAACACGTCCGCCCGCCGATTTATTGCGCCGCGCAGACAATTAAACCAGCATCTTTAAACATCTGAGCAGTATAGTGACCAAAACTATCGCATAACCGCACTCTACGAATGGAGAAGTTATGACCGAACACCGCGCCATCAGCCGCCGAGCATTTACGTTGGGCCTTGGACTCGCGGCGTTGTCGCCACTTGCAAGCCTGCCCGAAACCGCCATGCTGGGCATTAGCCCGCGGGCAGCCTTTGCGGACAGCACGGCCGGGCCAGCAGTCAGCCTCGACAATTTCGTCATTCGCCTTCGCCCCGCGGGCTATTTTCGTACCGCAAGCGTTAACGAAGACGGCAACGTCATCGGCAACGTCTGCCATCTGTTTAATGACGGCACGTCCAGCAAGCTCATCCTTGAGAACGTAACGACCAAGAATGACGATACAAACTGGTATGCTATCCGCACCTTGCTCAATTTCGAAGAGCATAAAAAGACGGGCTACAGCATTTGGTCGGTCGATGGCGACTCGGACAAAGACGGAAAGGTCATCCACGTATGGAGCGGCGAGTATGACAACAAGCCCAGCCGCGCTTTTGCGTTCGAGCGGCAATCAAACGGAACCTATATCATCCGAGACCGCACGGTCGAGAAAGAAACCGAGAAAAAAGACATTAAGTACCTGGCAATAGAATCGAACGGCGAAGACCAGGACAACAATAAGATCTGCCATAAGAGTAAGAGCATTCCGTGGGAGCTCGAACTTATCGGTTACGACATGAAAAAGAACGATGCCACGGTTAGCAGCCTCGACTGGATCACGTACAGCAGCTACGTCGATGGGCCATGTTGGATGAAATACGTCGACGACAACAAGTTCCTCGACGAGCTGAGCATCCCGGGTACGCACGATTCGGGCACCTGTAGCGTGGACAACGACACCGAGCCCCAATCCTCGCAAGTAAAATGCCAGCAGGATTACATTCCCACGCAGTTGCTCGAAGGCATTCGCTATTTTGATATCCGGCTCGGAAAGGGCGACAACCCTGGCATCTGCCACGGGGATTTCTACCTATTCAAAAAAGACGGGGACTATCTGCATCTCTCCGATGTCATCGGGTACTTTAAAACGTTTTTGAACGAAAACCCGACAGAAGCGCTCATCATGCTTGTATCACGAGGCAACGACGAGGCTACCGACGAAAGTGTTACGACGGCTTTCGCCAAGGTTTTGGACGACAACCCCAAACTGTTCTATACGTCGAGCCGAATCCCCACGCTACACGAGGTGCGCGGAAAGATCGTTCTGCTGCGTCGATTTAGGCTCGCCGGCAACAGTGTAAGCGGCCACACGTGGGGCCTCGACCTTACCGAATGGGATGACAAGATCAAGGCTCACTCCGACAGCGCCACTATGTGTCTCGTCCAAGACGCGCGGGGCTTTGAAGCCGCGGGGGAAACAGGCGATAAAGAGCCCTATTGCACCAAGGTATACGCCCAGGACAAGTACAAACTCACGGGAACCGACAAGCTCAGCTGGGTCGATAATGCGCTGAAGGAAACGTCCGGGCGCACGCGCAACGAGGTAGATGTCGAGGACGATAACGGGGCCAAGGAGAAAGTCCTGGAGCGTTGCTGGTCTATCAACTACACCAGCTGCACGGGCTTGTCGCACGGAGGCAATCCTTTTACCTCGGCACGAGTAGTCAACGAGCATCTGTATAAGAGCCCGTACATCAATCCCAGCGGCATCGAGGATACAAAGTCAGATTACCTCAAGCACATTGGCATCATCGCATCCGACTTTGTTGATGCGGCGCTGGCCCGGAGCATCTATCAGCGCAATTACGATACGGAGCACAAGCAGACGGCTTCGTACTATCTCCCGTACTATCTCCCGACCCGCATGCGCATGACGTACGGCGACTCGCTGAGCGATGCCTCATTCCAGGATGGCAAGACCGTTGGCGAGGGTCATTTCCGCCTTGCCGACAGCAGCAACGCGCTCAACGCGACAGCTTCGGGCCATGCGTTTGCCATTGAATACGTGGATGTCGACGCCCTGGGCAACGAGACCGTTACGGGGCTGCAGGGCTCTGTGCCCATCGATATCGATCCGCTCGCGCTGACGCCCCATTTTGAGGGACTCGAAGGCCTTAAGGCCGGCGAAGACGTGCGCGCCAAGATTGCGGCATCACTCGAGGGCAAGCTCGAAACCGACGCCTGCACCGCCCAGCTCGAGTTTGTGCACGACGCGGACGGCGCTCCGGGCACGGCAATGGCCGAGGGCGAGGCATTTGCCGCGGGGACGTATTGGGTGCGTGCGAAAGGTCTGTTGGGCGACGCGGCGCAAAACTACACGCTCGCCAGCGATGGAGCCGCAAGCTTTACCGTAGCGGCCTCGGGCAGTGCAGGCGGCACCGGTAGCGGCACGGGTTCCAACGCAGACGGCGCCGACAAGAACGGCGGCGGCAACAAGAGCAAGGGCTCGACCGGAAAACTCGCCGACACGGGCGACGGCTCTGGCGTTGCCGCCGGGCTCGCTGCCGCCGCCGTGGCGACAACGGTCGCCGGCGCGGCGATGCTTGCCAATGACCGCGAAAACGTTGGGGACGACAGCGAATAGGCAAGCCCGCCTTTTAGACACATCGACTCAATTGGGGGGGCGCAGAATACCGTTCTGCGCCCCGATTTTTACCTTAGCCCGAACACCGTTATCGGCTACATCACCATGTTCAGCGCATTCACGAACTCCTGAGCTTGGGAGCGGCTGCTCAGACTAAAGACACAGGCAGTCAACAGCCTGTTACGTAGGAAAACGTCGCGGCCCTTGATCCTGCTGACCCCCGTAATGTCCTTAAGATAAACAATCTCGGTGTGCTTGCCACCAAAAGTGCCCTTCTTGAGCACCTCGATGCGGTTAAGGTAGATCTTGACGTCTTTAAACCTACCCGAACCTTTGTCCTGGAACAGCAGCGTGTTGTTGTCCATACGCGTCACTCCCGCGGGGTTCGCTAAAACTGCCTCTATGGTCACATTTTAACCACCGCAAGGCCCCATGCGATGATGTCAGACAGCACAGCAATTCGTGTCCGCGCGAGGCTTTAAGATAGGTATGCTCAGCTGCATCGATGCGACCGGAATATTCTAGGAGCACGCCTCGTATTATTCGCCATTAGAGGAGGTCTTACCTGGTTTACGTATGGGAATTCGAGTTCTTTGATTCGGACGGCATTGAACTTCCCGTGCCAGACTTCGGACATGAGCCGCGACACGGCGGCAAGATTATCGCTGTAGCCGTCAACCGCGAACTCGGCGACATTCCCGCCGTCACCGCAGTGGATGCCGCGCGTATGCTCGGTGTTAGCTCAGCACGGGTGTCACAACTGCTAAATGCAGGACTGCTGGATTCATGGAAGGATGGCACCAAGCACATGATGTCCAAAGCCTCCATCGAGGCACGACTCGCCGATGCACCAAGGGTGGGACGCCCCAAAGAGGCCCCCGTTGCCGTGTAAGGCGATGCCGCTGTGGGCTTTCATCACCTGACATGCATGGCAGCCAGGAACGCTCGATTCGGGACTCACTGCGCCCCGAATCGAGCTGGGCCCATTGCTGCAGGCTGATTCGCATCCCCGATCCCAAAAAGACAGAAGCGCCACTTGCTTCGTTGAGCCCCAACATCCGACCCCGGCTCCCCCTCGTATCCCCAGCGGCATTTCAACTCCAGGACATGTCGCGATCATGCCCGGTCATCCATGCAAATGGACACCACTCTAACACTGGGGTCAGATATCCCCCGCTGCGGCGTATAGGGTAAAATCTTGTCTGCCGCGGAATCCGCCTGCGGGCAACGCTCCGATCTCCGATTGGGGTGAAGCCTATGAACTTGTTTCTTGAAATCCTGCGCCTCTCGATGTATGTGACCGGCATTGCCCGGAACCTCTACTCGATCTGGCGGGAATATAAGCAGTAACGGATAGCGAAGGGAGTCATAAAAAGGGCCGGTTGCAGCCGGCCCTTTAGACGATAATACCTGCGTTGCCCGCGCTTCCGAAGTGTGACTAGCTGAGGAGCGGGTTCCGCGGCACATCCTGATTTTACCCAGCGAGACGGCTCTTTTGCAGCCGCTCCACCGATTATTTACATCTGGCACCCTCAAACAATCAGACGACAGTCCGCACTCCTGCGAGCTGCCCCGTTCCTCTAGCTATCGGATCGCAGCGCCGACCGGCACTACTCCCCTACTTCCCAAAGATCGCAGCGAGCAAGCCCTTGCGTTTGGGCTTTTCTTCTCGGTAGGAACCCTCGGCAACCGCTGCCACCTGGCGCGGTTGCTCGCCGCCTCCCTTACGCACGATCTGGTAGAGGAAGGGCGATTTAACGTATTTGACCTCGATGGGCGTGGCGTGCACGGTGCTTTCTCCGGACAGATGCAGACTCGGGTTGAGCGGCGCCACGATATGCGTTTCGCGCTTGTTGCCAAACACCACCGCGGCCGCGCGGCCCGTCTGGCCGTTTACGGCAATGCGCACCTGCTCGCCATCGCGGCTGTCCGTCGCTGGGCGATCGACAAAGTAGACCGGTACCATCACCAGGCCGTCCTTATGCTTGCGAGCCTTGCGCGCCCAGGTGCGGATGCTCTTTTTATTGAGCCCCAGCACCGCCTCGGCATCGTTGCCGGCAATGTCGAGCGCCAGCTTATCAATGACCACCTGGTCCTTGGTAGACGCATCGACGGAGACAACGCGGAAGTCGCCTTCCTGCATGGCGGGATCGAACGGGCCGACCTTGGCAAAGTCCCACGGTTCCAAAATGCCCATGAGGCGAACGTCCAGGTAGTTTGCCCGCGGATATGCCCAGTCAAGCACCTCGTAGTACACCAAGGTCTCCTTGCTCATGCCCTTGCCCGGGAAGGACGCCATCATGCGCAAATCCGCGAGCGCCATGGGGAAGTAGAAGAGCATCATGTCGTTTTGGATCGCATCTTCCACGTCGTGCCCGGCAAAGGCGTCGGGGTACTGGCGCACCAGCTGCAGTGCGTTGGCACGTGCCTGCTGCGGCGAGATTTCGCAGGGAATACCCTGCCCAGGTACATACTCCGCACCAACGCCCAAGGTCAGGCGCTTGCTAAACGTCCCCGGCTTGAGCAGGTCGGCAATGCCGATCTTGTTGCCGCAGGACGGGCACTCAAACACACGCTGCGTTGACTCGCCCTCAAAGGACGCTCCACAGAAGGGGCAGGGAATGCTCACGTGCGTGGCTTCTTGGAACTCCTGCGCCGTGCCGCGGTCCTCCCACAGCAGATGCTCCAGAACCGACTGATTGCGCCAGTGTGAATTAAAGAAATACCAGTCCGGGTCCTCCGGGCGCTCGAGTTGCGACACATGGGTGAGCTTAAGCAGCCCATCGACAACCGTCAGCGGCGTATGGCGAATGCCCAGGGCGCTCTTGGGCTCCCCCGCATCGGCCTGCCACGGAACGACCGTGCCGCAATAGGCGCACTCAAAACTGCGTTTAGCCTGGTGTGAGTACATAGGGCCGCCGCAGTTTTGGCATTTAATGGCAAACATCTCGTCCATGGATACATCCTCCTTTGCGCAGGGGCTGTCGACATTAAGTATGTCGGGCAGGCAAGCACATGACCATACCCATGTGGCCCAAAATGGAGCACCTGGTCGGACAAGAAGGGCCGCTCGTTAGCTCCAGCAGACCATTGCTGCATTTTCTGAGCATCGGCGCACGGTGCGCCCATGCGAGCTACACTATCCCCTTAACCATGATTGTGAGGACGATTGCCATGCTATTTGTAAATCGGCTGGTACATACGCTTGTTCCCGGCAGCGAGGACGAGCCGGTCGATACGGCTTGCCGTACCAACGCAGGCTTTGCCGCAAGTCTCATCTGCATCGGCCTCAACATCACGCTGTGCCTGGCTAAGGGCATCGCGGGTCTGCTCGCCGGCTCCGTCTCGCTTGTCGCCGATGCCTTCAACAACCTCTCCGATGCGTCGAGCAACATTGTGAGCCTGCTCGGATTCCGCCTTGCCAGCCGCCCGGCAGACGAAGGCCACCCCTATGGCCACGGCCGCTACGAATACCTCGCCGGCCTGTTTGTCGCCGTCCTCGTTTGTGCCGTCGGCATCAACCTGGTGCTCGAGTCCGTTACCAAGATCATCAAGCCCTCGCCCACCGCTTACACGCTCGTTTCCCTTGCGGCACTGGCTACGTCCATGCTCGTTAAGCTCTGGATGGCCGCGTTCAACCGCACGCTGGGGAATCGCATCGACTCCGAGACGCTCATCGCCACAGCGCAGGACTCCAAGAATGACGTCATCACCTCGGGCTCGGTCTTGGTGGCGGCGCTTATTTCGCAGACGACTGGCTTTGACCTCGATGGCTGGGCAGGCCTGGGTGTGGGCATCTTCATCTGCATCAGCGGCATGGCCCTGGTGCGCGACGCCATCAGCCCGTTGCTGGGGCAAGCGCCCGACCCCAAGCTCGTCCAGGAAATCCGCGACAGGATCATGTCGTACCCCCAGGTCCTGGGCACGCACGACCTCATGGTGCACGACTACGGCCCGGGCCGCCAGTTTGCCAGCGCACACGTCGAAATGCCCGGCGAGGGCGATGCCTTTGAGCACCACGAGATCCTGGACACCATCGAACACGATATCAAACGCCAGATGGGCATTGGCATTACGCTGCACTGCGACCCCATCGCAACAACCGGTGACGACCTGCGCGGCTGGGTCAAGCGCGGCGTAGCGCAGATCGACCCTGCGCTCTCCATCCACGACTTGCATGAGCACGACGACTTTGTTTCGTTTGACCTGGTGCGTCCCGACGGCTTTGACATATCCGACGAAGAGCTGCTGGAGCTCGTCACACGCATCGTGCACGAGCGCCGGCCCGACGCATCATGCGTCGTTACGTTTGACTCGGGCTTTAGCTCGCCCGAGCGTCCGGCAGAGCAGCTGTAGCCCGCTTAACAGCTAGTTACCCTGTGCGCCCGAAATGCCGTTTTGCAGAGCGTCCCAGGCATTGGTAGCCATATCGCCCAGATTCTGAGCAGTATCACCCAGGTTTTGTGCCGTATCGCCCAGCTCTTGCGCCTTATCTCCCAACTCCTGCGCCTTGTTGCTCAAGTCCTCCAGCGTATTGGAGCTCGAGCTGT
The DNA here is from genome assembly GCA_900553705.1 of uncultured Collinsella sp. Lineage (GTDB taxonomy): Bacteria > Actinomycetota > Coriobacteriia > Coriobacteriales > Coriobacteriaceae > Collinsella. The sequence goes on along the minus strand of USEK01000004.1, from coordinate 6,279 downwards.
CGGTACCGCTTTGGCCGCCGGACGAGTTGCCATAGCTGTTCTTGTGCGTGAGCTGAATCTCCAGGTTGCCGTTGTCGTTATAGTAGGCATTCGTAACAACCCAGTTGGAATCGATGACGGGCGTTGAGCCATCGTCGGTCAGAATCACGGCGTTCGAAAGGTCGGCTCCGCGCGACTTGAGGAGCTTCTTGGCGTTGGACCAGTACTGTCCCGGGATATCGGTCAGCTCTACTGCACCTGTCTGGTCGACCTCTGTCTGCTCGGCCGTCGTGCTGGTTGTAGCACCTCGTTTGTTGAGCATGCCCGTCACAATGGCGAACACAATCGAGAGGGCAAAGAAAATTGCCAGCACAATCAGGATCTTCTTGATCACACTCGACGAACGCGACGGCGTCTCTTCCTCGTCCTCACCATACTGCGGAATCGATTTGGGATACTCGCGATGGGGCTGGCGCGCATACGGATCGCGCGACTCATAGCGAGGCTGGGCCTGCGCCGTGCGCGGCATATACGTCGTCTGCTGAGGCTGCGGAATGGGATTTTGCGGCAGGTTGTTATAAGCGCCTGCCGCCGCATTGCCATACGGGTCCGGCGCCGCATTGTCATACGGGTCCTGCGGTGCATAATCAAACGGATCCCGTGGTGTATCGCCGTAGCCTATAACCCGTGTGGGTTCGGCAGACGTCTGCGTCGCGGCGGGGTCGGTATAACCGGGGTTGGAAACAACGCGAGTCGCATCGGCGCTATCGCCAGCCTGTGCGGAGCCATATCCGCCCATCACGGTCGTCTTGTCCTGGTCCATGCAACGTTTCCTTTCCGTCGCCTGCAAGCATCAAGTTATCCATGCATTCTACCCGCGCAAAAGCCTATGATGGGCAAAGCCCGCCGGTATCTACAAGACATGCGCGTGCCTAAGGATCAAAAAGCCCCGCCGAGCCTTGGTAGGCGCGACGGGGCGGGCTAGCAGCTATAGTCAGCAGGCTTAGAACAGGCCGGTGATGTTGCCGTCGTTGTCGACGTCGATGTTCTCTGCCGCGGGAACCTTGGGCAGGCCCGGCATAGTCAGGACGCTGCCAGTCAGCGCGACCACAAAGTGGGCGCCGGCAGAAACCTTGAGCTCGCGCACGGTGATGCGGAAGCCCTCGGGAGCGCCCAGGGCCTTGGCGTTGTCGCTAAAGCTGTACTGCGTCTTGGCGACGCACACCGGCAGGTTACCAAAGCCGTTCTCGCGCAGCTCGGCGAGCTGGCGCTTGGCAGCTGGCGTAAAGTCGACGCCGTCGGCGCGGTAGACCTTGGTGGCAACGGCCTCGAGGGCATCGGCAACATCGGCACCGTCCTCGTAGGCAAACTTGAGCTCACTCGGCTGCTCAATCAGGCGCATGACCTCATCGGCCAGGTCGAGCGCGCCCTCGCCGCCCTTGGCCCAGACCTCGGAAAGCTTAACGTTGACGCCGAGCTTCTGGCACTCGGATTCGATGAGCGCAAGCTCGGCCTCAGTGTCCGTCGGGAAGCGGTTGATGGCGACCACGCAGGGCAGACCGTAGACATTCTGAATGTTGTCGACGTGGCGCAGCAGGTTGGGCATACCGGCCTTGAGGGCCTCGAGGTTCTCCTCGTTGAGGTCGGCCTTGGCAACACCGCCGTTGTACTTAAGCGCACGGGCGGTGGCGACAATCACGACGGCGCTGGGGCGGACGCCCGTCATGCGGCACTTGATGTCGAGGAACTTCTCGGCACCCAGGTCGGCGCCAAAGCCTGCCTCGGTAATGGCGACATCGCCAAAACGCATAGCCATACGCGTGGCCATGATGGAATTGCAGCCATGGGCGATGTTGGCGAAGGGACCGCCGTGGACAAACGCAGGCGTACCCTCGAGCGTCTGCACCAGGTTGGGCTTGAGCGCGTCCTTAAGCAGCGCGGCCATGGCGCCCTGAGCCTTGAGGTCGCGGGCGCGGACGGGCTCGCCGGCATAGCTGTAGCCGACGACGATCTCGCCCAAGCGCTCCTTGAGGTCGTTGATGCTCGTGGACAGGCACAGGATTGCCATAACCTCGGAGGCAACGGTGATATCGAAGCCGTCCTCGCGCGGCACGCCCTGAGCCTTGCCGCCAATGCCGTCGATAACATGGCGCAGCTGACGGTCGTTCATGTCGACGACGCGCTTCCAAGTAATGCGCTTAACGTCGATACCGAGCTGGTTGCCCTGCTGAATATGGTTGTCGAGCATGGCGGCCAGCAGGTTATTGGCGGCACCGATAGCGTGGAAGTCGCCGGTAAAGTGCAGGTTGATGTCCTCCATGGGGATGACCTGGGCCCAACCGCCGCCGGCGGCACCGCCCTTTACGCCAAAGACGGGGCCGAGCGAAGGCTCACGCAGGGCCACAGCGCTCTTGACGCCGCGACGGCGCAGGCCATCGGCCAGACCGATGGTCGTGGTGGTCTTGCCCTCGCCGGCGGGCGTGGGGTTGATGGCGGTCACGAGGACGAGCTTGGCCTGGTGATTGGTCGGCTCGTTGAGCAGCGAATAGTCAACCTTAGCCTTGTCGAAGCCGTACGGAATCAGGTGCTTTACGTCGACGCCGGCGTTCTTAGCCACCTCGGTAATGGGCAGCGGCGTGACGGAACGTGCGATTTCGATGTCAGTAGGCATGGGCGGTCCTTTCGTTACCGGATGAGAAAAAGACCAATTCAGCATAGCACGGGCGCGCAATGGTAAAACACCCGTAACCGATGAATGGCGATATGTTTATCCAATGCTCAGCGATAGCCTACAGACCAGCCAAAACAAACCCGCCTCTAAACGGCTGGCTCGATGCCCAAGTGCTCAAAGGTGCGAAGCGTTGCCTGGCGACCCTGGGGCGTGCGAATCATCAAGCCGCACTGCAGCAGATAGGGCTCATAAACATCCTCGAGCGTACCCGGGTCCTCGCCCACCGCGCTGGCAAGGGTCGTCAGACCCACGGCACGGCCGGAGAACGTCTTGGCAAGCGTCTCCAAGATGCGAATATCCATCCAGTCCAGACCAAGCTCATCAATCTCGAAAAACTCGAGCGCCTGACGGCAAATATCAAGCTCAATAGGACCGTTGCCGCGCACCTGCGCATAGTCGCGCACACGCTTGAGCAGACGGTTGGCCAAGCGCGGCGTGCCACGCGAGCGCGAGCCGATCTCGAGCGCGCTCGGATGGTCTATCGTCACGCCCAAGATGGTCGCCGAGCGCGTCACGATCTGAGCAAGCTCCTCGACCGTGTGGTAGTCCAGGCGATACGAAATGCCAAAGCGGTCGCGCAACGGGCCGGTCAGCATACCCGAACGGGTCGTTGCCGCCACCAGCGTAAACTTGGGAATATCTAGGCGAATCGAGCGAGCGGCCGGGCCTTTACCGATCACGATGTCGAGCGCAAAGTCCTCCATAGCGGGATACAGGACTTCCTCGACCGAACGGTTAAGACGGTGGATCTCGTCGATAAACAGCACGTCACCCGGCTGCAGGTTAGTCAGGATGGCTGCCAAGTCACCGGTACGCGCGATAGCCGGACCACTCGTCGTCTTGATCTGAGCGCCCAGCTCGTTGGCGATAACGGTAGCCAGCGTGGTCTTGCCCAGGCCCGGAGGACCCGAGAAGATCACGTGATCGAGCGTCTCGCCACGGCTCTGCGCCGCCTCGATCAGCACGCGCAGGCTCTGTTTGATATGCTCCTGACCGCAGTAGTCGTCTAGGCGCTGGGGACGCAGGGTACGGTCGACATCGAGGTCTTCGGGTGTCAGTTCCGAGCCCACCATGCGCTCACCGTGCGCCATGGATGCCGCCGGCGAGTTGCCGGGCGTCGCCCACAGGTCCTGAGAGTCATCGGCTTCCCACATCACGCATCCATTCCGAGTCGCTTAAGCGCCGCGCCGAGCAGGTCCTCGACACGCATATCCTGCCCATCATACCCGCTCAGGGCAACCTCGGTCTCCTGCGGGCTAAAGCCCATGGAAAGGAGCGCCGCGCGGGCATCATCGATCGCCGAGGGAGTGGCGGCGGGGACCGGCATCGCAACCTGACCGGGGATTACGTCGACCGGAACAAAGCCCTTGTCCTTGGCAAAGGTACTCTTGAGCTCCAGAATGAGGCGCTGGGCGGTCTTTTTGCCCACGCCGGGCACCTTGGCCATGCCCTTGTCGTCCTCGGCCATCACCAGGGAATACAGCTGTCCCACGGTATAAGTGGAAAGCACGGCAAGTGCCAGACGCGGACCGACGCCCGAGACGGAAACGAGCCGATCGAACATCGTGCGCTCGTCCTTGGAGGCAAAGCCAAAGAGCGTCATGGCGTCCTCGCGCACCTGCATACGGGTATAGAGGCGAACCTCGCCGCCGGGCGTAGGCAGCGTGGCGGCAGTGCTGCCCGAAATACCGAGCTCAAAGCCCACGCCCGATACATCGACGACGGCCGAGCTCATCGTGGCCTCGACAAGCGTTCCATGGAGCTGGGAGATCATCAGTATCCGGTTCCTCTCTGTTGATAGAACTCGCCGCCGGTAAGCGCCCGGGTACGGCTAAGGTTAACGTGACAGATGGCGCAAGCCAGGGCATCGGCGGCATGGTCTGGGTGTGGGTCGTGATCAAGCTGAGTGAGCGTGCGCACCATGTAGGCAACCTGCCGCTTGTCTGCGGCACCCGTGCCCACCACGGCCTGCTTAATCTGCATGGGCGTGTATTCGCCAATCTCGAGCGCGCACTCCGAAAGCGCCACGAGCGCGGCACCGCGGGCATGCGCCGTGGGGATGGCCGAGCGGACGTTAGCGCCAAAGTAAATGCTCTCGATAGCCGCGGTATCGGGACGGTAGCGTTCGACGACGCCCTTGAGGTCGTGGGCGATATGCGACAGGCGCACCGCGAGCGGGCTGCCCGCACTGGTCTCGATACAACCGTAGGCACGGCAGCGAACCTCGCCACGTCGTTCCTCGATAATCCCCCAGCCCGTATGGGCCAAACCGGGGTCGATACCCAAAATGACCAAGCCGACCTCCCCTCGTCTTTTGCCAAGCGTAAGGCAAGGCCCCGCGCATCATTCACGAACGTCTGTTCTAGAATAACACAACAGTGACCGTATCTAGCAAGCAAGGTTGAACCATAGGTTGAGCATAAGTCAGCGAGCGAGTCCCTGCCGTGGCAAGGTGTCGCGAAAGAGGAGCGCCGCGTACTTCTGTACGCAAGCGACGGTTTGAGCGGCAGATTGCCCGGCAGGGGCTCGCGCAGCGTCGACTCGTTACGCGGTTTGGTAAAACCGCGTAACATTTTTAGTTCTGCGAGAAGAATGGGAACTGCCTCGGATCCACCGGCGGATGCGGCATCGGACCACCCTGGGGCCCACCCTGCGAGCCGCCCTGACCGCCCATCATCTTATCGATGGCGTCCTGAACCTCACCCTCGAACTTTTTCATTCCCTCGTGCAAACGACGCTGACCGTCCTCGGAGCGCAGCTCCTCCATCTGCTCGGGCGAAATACCCAGTAGCTCGCCCAGCACGCCCATCATCTCGTTTCGCACGCGCTCGCTCGTATCCTCGTCAGCAAAACGGCGCACCTCGGCGCGTGCCAGCGAATCGACCGACATACGCTCCTTGCCATTAAGCCCCAGGTCGGACCACGCGAGCATGTACGGCCAAGAGCGCTCGGCAAACGAGCGGGACGAGACGATCGGTGCCGTCGGCAACATGCGGCGGGCAGCCTCACCCTGTCGAACGAGCATCAGCAGCAGCGAGCAGGCCTCAGGCTTGCCAGCGGCCATCGGGATATCGTCGAAAGATCGATTGCGGTCCACGTGCGCCTCGAGCGCGCCATCGACCTCACCCGGCTCAAGCCCGCCGAGCAGCTGTGCCGCGCGATCGAGCATATCGACCGGACCGTCGAGCGTCGAGAGCGCCTGCGCCAGCACTCGCTCCATGCAGTCTTCCACCGCGTTGAGCGTCACGAGCTCTTGGGGCACCACGGAAGACGTGCGGTTGCGCACACGCGCCACAAACTCAAGCGTCGACAGGTACACATCGCCAAAGGGCGCGTAGTCGCCCTGATAGCCGCCGCAAAGCGCCGGCGCCGTCAGCGCGTACTCGGTTTTGGACAGCGGGCTCAGCGCCATCGCACCCAGCTCGAGCGCCGTGTCCTCCAGCATGAGGCCCAGTGTGCGCGAGCGCAGACGCTCGGCATCGCCCGCCGACACGTCGCGATCGAGCACACGCGCCGCATCCGGTGCATCGCGCTCGACCTGTCTCTTATACACATCTGACGCTGCCGAC
>USEK01000003.1 GCA_900553705.1 uncultured Collinsella sp. | reverse complement strand
GAATGTGCCGTGGTCGAGGATTCGCGCAACGGCTGCGTCTCGGGCATCACGGCCGGATGCCATGTCTTCGCCGTCCCCGATATCGTGCCGCTGCCGCAGGACGTGGTGGATGGCTGCGAGGCCGTGCTCGATACGTTGTTCGATCTGGCGGCGTCGGTCAAGGCCGTGCGCTAGACAATTGCGGCGTTGAAACGAGCAATTGCTTATGTTTGCGCTTAAACAAAAGGGGTCCGGCAATGGTCGGGCCTCTTTTGCTTGAGCGGCGACTTAGCATACTTGCGGGCGTGCTATAGATACGCACCGAGGTTGATGGCCGTGGCGTCGGTCTGGCTGCTTGCCTGGGTGCTGGCGCGTTCCAGCAGGAACGGACGTACCAGTTCTTGGCGGTTGATGTCCTCGGCGGCGGTGACTGCGGTGACGGTGCGCGCTGTAGAGCCGACGCGGATATGCTTGGTCTTTGCTGGGGCCTTGTTCTCGATTTGCTCCATGAGCAATTGAACGCCCTTGCGGCCAATCTCGTAGCCCGGGGGCGCTACCGTAGTGAGCGGGACCGATCCGCTCCAAGCGAGTGGGTTGCCATCGCAACCTGCTACGCGTACTTGCCCGGGGACGGCGATGCCTTTGTCGACCAGCGCCGAGATGACGCCCGAGGCCAGCACGTCGGTCAGGCCGACGACAAAATCGGGGCGTGCGTCGGCGGGGCGCGCGGCGATTTGGGTGCCGATGCCGTAGCCGTCGGCGGCGGTATTCCATTCGCCGGCGTCGATGACTTCGATCTTGATATCGGGGTGTAGAGCGAGCGCTTTATGAATGCCAAGGACGCGCAGGGTGAGTTGCATAAATGCTGCTCGGCCGACGACGACAATATGGTGCGCGCCGCGGGCGATGGCAAGTTCGGCAATGATGCGACCCTGGGCCTCGTTGTCGGCCGCTACGTAGTAGCCGGGCTCGGAGCAATGGATGTCCAGATGGACGATCGGCACGGGCATCTTGGTCATGGCGGGGTGCCAGTCGGGGGATGCCATGGGCTGAACCATGACGCCGGACATCTGGGTGCCCATAAAGTAGCGCAGGTAATGGTCCTCGAGAATATCGTCGTTATCGGCGTTGGCGATGAGCAAGTCGTAGCCGTGCTTGCGGGCCTCGTTGTGGGCGCCGCTGGCGATTTGGAGCGAAAAGCCGTGATCGAGACGGGGGAGCACCAGGCCAAAGGACTTGGTGGCGCCGCCCGCGAGCTGACGGGCGCTTTGATTGGGCAGGTAGCCAAGGCGATTGATGGTCTCGTTGATGAGCTTGAGGGTCTCGGGGCGTAGCTTTTCGGGGTGGTTGAGCGCGTTGGAAACCGTGCCCAACGAAACCCCGGCCTCGCGCGCGACGTCGCTGATTTTTACCTTTGCCATAGCGGCCCCTTTGATGCGTTTCAAGTACAAGCCAGATTGTAGCATCCCAAACCTACCAAAAAGGGACAGGTTTATTTTGGCAGTTTTATCTGGGGAAACGCCGTTGCCAGCGCGACCACCACGAAGGGGGCAGGTACCTTTGTGGTGGTTTGGACCGGCTGGACGTGTGTGCATCGAGTGGTATCTAAGTTGAGATACCACTTCTGGTATATCAGCTTGCGTTTGCGTGAGTACAATACTCGAACGTTATGCGTCTCAGCGCCCCCTGTGCGTGGACGTCTTGCAGTCACGCGAACGAAGGGATTTATCCTATGTGCGGAATTGTCGGCTACACCGGCTCTGATATTGCAAAGAACATCCTGGTCACGGGCCTCAAGCGTATGGAGTATCGCGGCTATGACTCCTCGGGCGTCGCGCTCGAGGTGGGCGAGGGCGCCGCGGCGCACCTCGATGTCATCCGCCGCGTGGGTAAGGTCGCGGGCTTGGAGAGCGAGCTTTCCAATATCGACAGCGACGCTACCTGCGGTATCGGCCACACCCGTTGGGCCACCCACGGCAAGCCCTCCGTCGTTAACGCTCACCCCCACACCAGCTGCGACGGTCGTATCGCCATCGTCCACAACGGCATCATCGAGAACTTCGCCGAGCTGCGCGAAGAGCTGGAGGGCCGCGGCCACCACTTTAAGAGCGAGACCGATACCGAGGTCTTCGCGCATCTGATCGAAGAGGCTTATGCCGAGACGCACGACCTGATGGCCTCCGTGCGCGAGGCTTGCACCCACGTGGTCGGTGCCTATGGTCTGGCCGCCGTGTGCGCTGACGAGCCCGGCGTGATCGCCGTGGCCCGCAAGGATTCCCCGATCGTGGTCGGCGCGGGCGAGACCGGCGCCTATGTCGCCTCCGATGTCATCGCGCTCATCGACGCCACCCGCGATGTCGTGGTGCTCGAGGACGGTCAGTTTGCCAAGCTCACGCCCGCAGGCGTCGAGTACACCGACGAGGCCGGCAACGTTATCGAACCCAAGGTCACTCACATCGACTGGGACCTGGACATGGCAGAAAAGGGCGGTTATCCCGACTTTATGCTCAAGGAAATCCACGAGCAGCCGCGCGTCGTGCGCGACACGCTGGTCGGTCGTATGACGCCGGCCGGCGAGCTCGACATCGACGAGCTGGGCCTTTCGCTCGAGGAACTCAACGACATCGACCGCGTCTACGTAATCGCTTGCGGAACCAGCTATCACGCTGGCCTCATTGCTAAGAATCTCATCGAGGGCTGGGCTCGCATCCCCACCGAGGTTGAGGCGGCCAGCGAGTTCCGCTATCGCAACCCCATCATCACGCCGACGACGCTCGTCGTGGCCGTGTCCCAGTCGGGCGAGACGGCCGACACTCTCGCCGCCATCCGCGACGCGCGCATCAAGGGCGCCAAGGTCTTCGGCATCACCAACGTGGTGGGCAGCCCCGTGGCGCGTGAGGGCGACGGCGTCATCTACACCAAGGCCAACAAGGAGATTGCAGTCGCCTCGACCAAGAGCTTCATCGGCCAGGTCGTGAGCCTCACGCTTTTGGCCCTGCTGCTGGCGCAGGTCAAGTACCGTCTGACCACCAAGCAGGCGCGCATGCTGTTCCGCGAGCTTTCCGATACGGCCGAGCAGATCCAGTGGATTTTGGATACCCAAACCGAGGCCGTGCATGAGGCCGCCCTGCTGTGCAAGGACGCGCAGTCGGCGCTGTTCGTGGGCCGTGGCATGGGTGCCGCTATTTCCTACGAGGGCGCGCTCAAGCTCAAGGAGGTCAGCTACCTGCACGCCGAGGCCTACGCCGCCGGTGAGATGAAGCACGGCCCCATTGCCCTGATCGACCCGGGCTTCCCTGTCATCGCTGTGGCCACCAAGAGTGCCACCTACGACAAGACCGTGTCGAACCTCATGGAGTGCAAGGCGCGCGGCGCCAAGGTCATCGTCGTTGCCACCGAGGGCGACGAGGAGATCAACAAGATCGCCGACTGCATCATCCGCGTGCCAGCAGTCCGCGACGTGTTCAGCCCCATCACGGCGAGCGTCCCGCTGCAGCTGCTCGCCCGCGAGGTCGCCATCCTGCGCGGCTGCGATGTCGATCAGCCCCGAAACCTCGCCAAGAGCGTGACCGTGGAATAGTTGGTTCCGCCGTTCTAGCGACTAAGGCCCGGCTCCGCATCAAGACGGAGCCGGGCCTTTTCTGCATTTGCCCAGATAAAACCTGCCAAAATGAACCTGTCCCTTTTTGGCAGGTTAGCGGAGCTTGCTGGTCTCGAAGTACTCGGGGAACTGGTCCAGAACCTCGGTCTGGTTGCGGAACATCATATGCAGGTGCTTGCTGACCAAAAAGCTCGCTTCGATGGGGTCGCGACCGGCGATAGCGCGGCGAATCTGCTTGTGCTCGTTCACGATGTCCTGATTGTCGAGAACCTGCGTGGCGGCGCGCAGCCAGCGGAAGCGCTCCAGGTCGGCATTGGTCTCTTCGAGCCACGACCACACGGTGCTGCGACATGCGATGCTAAAAATCATGTGATGCATGAGGTTGTCGCTCAAAAAGAAGCCGATGCGATCCTCTTCGGCCATGGCCTTTTCCTGCAGCGCGATGGCGCGGTCGAGCTGCTCGATGCCGGCCGACGTGGCGCGTGCACAGCATTCCACGATCACCTGCTTTTCCAGATGTTCGCGGATGTAACAGGCACTCTCGGCAAGGGTGAGGTTGATGGGTGAGACGTAGGTGCCGCTTTGGGGCACGGTGCGCACCAGGCCCTCTTGCGCCAGACGCACCAGTGCCTCGCGCACGGGCGTGCGACCCATGTCCAGGTCATCGCAAAGCTGCTTGACGCCCAGCTTTTCGCCCGGCTTGTAGTCCAGGTAGACGATTTTGCGTCGAATGGTGTGGTAGGACTGGTCCTGTAGGCTCGTTTCCTGCTCGCCGACGTGCATCGATTCTTCCATAGCGCCTCGCAACCGTTCTATCACACTCATATATCAGCTGTTAATTATGCCGCGAATCAGCTCTCCGCGGTGGGTAATTCGACTGTTGCCCGAGAACTATTGCGGCATCTTAATCTTTATTTGCGCGGAGCTGTGCTCAATGTTGCCGTATCATAAGCCGTCGCAAACGTGAAATAGAAAGAAGGAATCCCATATGCAACTGGCGAATATCGTACGCGAGCGCTGGAAAGGCGTCTCGTTCTGCCTGATCATCGCTATCCCCGCGACGTTGCTCGGCAAACAGGTTGAGGTGGTCGGCGGGCCGGTATTTGCCATCCTCTTTGGCATGGTCCTGGCGCTCGTCTTTCCCAAGAATCGTCGCGAACAGCTCGCCGCTGGCGTCACCTATACGTCCAAAAAAGTCTTGCAGTACGCGGTTATCCTGCTTGGCTTTGGCATGAACCTCTCCCAGATTCTGTCCAAGGGTGCCCAGTCGCTGCCGATTATCGTGGCGACGATCTCGACCTCGCTTGTCATCGCCTTTGTGCTCTGCCGCGTTATGAACGTGCCGGGTAAGATCGCGACGCTTGTGGGTGTGGGTTCGTCGATTTGCGGCGGTTCGGCCATCGCTGCGACCGCACCCGTCATCGATGCCGACGATCGCGAGATTGCCCAGGCCATTTCGGTCATCTTCCTGTTTAACGTTATCGCGGCGCTCGTGTTTCCGACGCTCGGCGGCATGCTCGGGCTGACCAACGAGGGCTTTGGCCTGTTTGCCGGCACCGCCATTAACGACACCTCGTCCGTAACGGCTGCGGCGAGCGCTTGGGACAGCATGCATCCCGGCGCCAATGTGCTCGAGAGCGCCACGGTGGTCAAGCTCACCAGGACGCTGGCCATCATTCCCATCACGTTGGTCCTCGCATGCTGGCAGATGCATCTGGCGCGCAAGGCCGGCGGTGACGCCAAAAGCACGTTCTCCCTTAAACGCGCGTTTCCCATGTTTGTGCTGTTCTTTGTGCTGGCGAGCGTGATCACTACGGTGCTTCAGCTTCCTGCATCCATTACGGCGCCCATCAAGGAGCTGTCGAAGTTCTTTATTGTGATGGCCATGGCGGCTATTGGTTTTAATACCGATATCGTCGAGCTGGTCAAAAAGGGCGGCAAGCCCATCGCGCTGGGCTTTTGCTGCTGGATTGGCATCGCGTGCATGAGTTTGGGAATGCAGCACGTACTGGGAATCTGGTAGAGAAGTAGCTTATTTGCGTGCTGCGTGCTGGTGAGCGCATTCTCACGGTGGAGCGATAGGAGCTCTTGCGGGTATGGCTTGTCCGCAGGTTTATAAGTCCCGAAGAGCTCTTATCGCCCCGCCAGGATGGCGATGCGGGGCAACACCTATATTCGCAGGACGGCGCTTTCTGCCCTATAGTGTTTGGTGGGCAATATCGTTCAATTCTGAAACACTCGGCCGTGCGACCGTCGGCGGTTGCACGTCGCTACGGACAGGGGCAAATCATGGATAGCGATGCCAAGCTGAACATCTTGACCGATGCCCTGGCTGCTGCCGGGGCATCGGCATTGGCAATCGATGCGCGTGGAGACGTCGCGATCTCGACCATGAATGACGCGGCGCTTGAGCGGGGTGTGGCGACTTTTGTCGCTGAGCGTCTCGACCGTATAGGAGACGGCGCGCGTCTGGTTATGGGGCGTGAGGGTACGCGCCTGAGCCTGACCGTTCGCCCCACCGACAAAGAGGGCGGGGGCCTTTGGGTCGTCGTGGTCCGCGAGGTGCGCGGTGCCGCGGCGCATGCGGGCATCGAGTGGCTCAACGCCGACGAAGTTGAGGTCCGCTATGAATCGAGCGCGTACGGCATCGTTGAGGGGGCGGCCTCGGTGGCTGTACCGGTTACCGAGAGCTATGCGCGCGGCGTGCCCCTTATGCTCGAGGGCGAGCTGGGAGCGGGTCAGGTCGAGATCGCCAAGCGCCTCTATCTGGACGGTCCTTTTGTCGGTCAGCCCTTTGTTTCCGTTGCGCTCGATGAGCTCACCGATCGCGGTTGGCGCCATGTGCTCAAAAGCTCCGAATCGCCGCTGTTCCAAACGGGGCTGACCCTTTGCATTGAGGGCTGGAATGCGGTTGGCCCCCAGCGCCTCCGCGAGCTGGTCTCCACGATGGCTGACACCGCGTTGGCGACGCGCTGCCATGTGGTGCTGACAGCGAATGACATGCCGGGCGGCGGCGAAAGTGATCAAGCCGCCTTTGTGACCGAGCGCTTCGCCTGTGCGGTGAGCGTGGCGCCAGCAATCGCCGAGCAGGGGGCCGCGTCGACGAAGGTTGCGCGCTATTTGGAATATCTCGCTGATGCATTTGGGACGGCAACGCCCGCGCTGTCTGCCGCGGCGACGAAGACGCTCGATGCTTACCGCTGGCCGCGCAACTATCTGCAGCTCCGCGAGGTCTCGGAACGACTGTATATATTGGTGGGGGCGGGCACGGTGGACCGCGCTGTGGCGGAGGAAGTGCTCGCCCAAGAGGACGTGATTAAGACCGCAACCTTTGGCGCCCCGACGCTCGAAAGTGACCTGTATATCCTGCGACCGCTGGCCGATACCGAGCGAGATATCGCGCATCTGGTTGTAGACCATCTCCACGGCAACCGAACCCGTGCGGCGGAGGTGCTGGGCATAAGCCGTACAACGCTGTGGCGCTTGCTGAAGGACGATGACCGTTGAGCGAGGCGCCCGTGACCGCGCGCGACGCGTGTGCTACAGTCCAAAGCGTTATTGTTTCGATTTGGTTACGGCGTGCGAGGGCATATGGCTGAGACTTCAAAACCGAGCCGCAGAAGGCGGAGCGCCGCGCCGGTTAACCGACGCACGACATCGGTGACGTGGGGCAAACACGCCTCGGGGTTTGATGGCTCGTTCAAGCGCACTAAATATGGCTATCCTTCGGCAAGCGCTCGCTTGGCAATGCAGGTAGAGTCCTCGCTGTGGGGCCGCAAGCGCGTGGTGGGCTCAAAGCTCAAGCACGACGGCACGCTCGGCTACATCAGCCGCGGGGCGGCTCGTCGCAGCGGGCTCAATCCCGCCGGCTGGCATCGCTACGTGCCGATCGTGGCCGCCGTTGCAGTGATCGTCATCGCTCTCGCTGCGCTTGGCTACGCCGGCGGTGGCGCCAACTTGGACGCAATGTTTAAATCGCCCGAGCTCGCGCATGTAGGTACAGAAGTTGTCGAGGGCGCTCAGGCCCAGACGGGCGTCGCGCCCCAGCGCGGTATCGTTGCGGCGGCCTCCACCATCGCCGATGCGCAAAAGGACGAGGACGAACAAGGCAGCGAAGCCGAAACGGCCCAGACGAACGAAACGACGACAACTCAAATATCAACATAGCTTGCCGGCAGAAGGGGACGTTCCTTTTCTGCCGGCAGTTTGGGACACTCCTGCGCTACCTAACGTACACCACGTTGTCGCGGCGCGGCTTTGCCTCGGGTAGCGTGTCCTCGGCGTAGCCCAGAATGCAGTGACCGACACCGCGCAGGCTGCCGTCGGCGGGCAGGCCCCAGCTGGCCAGCAGCTCCAGGCCCTCGGGCGAGTCAAAGACCTCATGCGCGCGGTGAATCCAGCACGAATCGACACCCAGTGCATAGGCGGCGTTGAGCAAGTTGCCCATGGCGAGCGAGCCGTCTTCCAGATGTGTGGGCACGCTGCGGTCAACCAGCACCACCACAACGGTCTTGGCGCCATAGAAGGGGTCGCTGTTGCTGTCCATGACCTGGGCGTTGAGCTGTGAGAGACGCTCGACGGTCGCGGGGTCGGTGACGGCGACAAACGTCACCGGCTGGCGGCCCATGCCGCTCGGTGCATATTGGCCGGCTTCGATAATACGTGCAAGCTTTTCGGCCTCGACGGGACGATTGCTGTATTTGCGGCAGCTGCGGCGGTGAATGAGTGCTTCGATAGTCTCCATGGTGTCTCCTTGCGGTGGCGTTGCAGATGCCCCGTTCGTACCCGTCGGGCTTAAACGATAGACGGTCAATTGCCCGGCCAAAAGGATAGATTCCAATTGGGAAAGTAGGTTTGCATAAAAGTACCTTCAGAATGTGACAAACAAATGGGATGGTTAAACGTTTTATCCCGTCTACCCTGCGCTTTTTTACCACTTGCCTAAATGACGAACGCATAACCTTTGATAAAGGTTTTACTAAAGGAGTACCAACGTTTATCAATGCGCCGTGGTGGCGCCGGGCCAGGAGGTAACATCATGTTCCAGGCTGGAGATGTCGTCGAGACCGATTTCGAAGGATTTCTGAAGCTGCTGCGTTCCAAGACGCGCGCTTTCGTGTCGATCAACGATCACGAGTACTACATCACGCACACCGATGGCTATTGGCGTGTTCAGGATTGCGAGGCCCTCAACGACAAGGGTCACTTTACTGACTGCTCCGAGCTGGTCAACACGGTCTGCGAGGTCGTCGAGCTGCCGTGGATTGCCGGCAAGAGCCTGCATGACAGCTTCTCGGGCGCTACGGTCTATGAGGCCGTCGCTGCTTAACAGCCAACACTCGATATTCTCTCGCAACCGCCGGCGCCGCCCCCGCGCCGGCGGTCTTTTTTGTCGATATGCTTATGTAGAGCCGACCATAAACAACGAGCTTGTTGACGATAGTCAAAACTCGGACTAATGTAGAGATATTAATTGGTCAAAACTCGGACTATCGAATGGTGGGAGAGATGAATAGTGCAGTTAGCCCGGTCGATTTCGACCGGATGCTCAACGGGCTTGACCGTATCTATTCGGAGTTCGCGCGCGCCTGCGGTCTTTCGGACTGCGCCTACTGGATGCTCGTCGACACGAGTGCGGCGGGCGGAAGCGTTGCCGTGAGTCGGCTGACGAGTGAATGGTTCTACAGCAAACAGACCATCAATTCGGCGATCAAGACGCTTAGGGCGCGAGGGCTTGCGACGTTGGAGTTTGCCGAGGGCAGTCGTAAGAACAAGGTTGTGCGACTGACCGAAGAAGGCGTGCAGTTTGCCAAGCGCTACGCGTTGCCGGCGCAAAAAGCCGAGCAACAGGCATTCGAGGCGCTCGAGCCGTGGGAACAGCGCGAGATCATGCGCTTGGTCGGTAAGTTCTCCCATGTTCTTAACGAAGAGTGCGAGGCATTTAAACGGCAAGTGGCCGCCGAGAACGAGGCTGACGATAAGGGCGAGGGGGACACATGCGACTCTTAATGAGGTTTATGAGGCCGTACCGCGGTCTGATTGCGGTGACGCTGTTTGCGGTGCTGATAGATAACGTCGGTACGCTGTTGGTTCCCACGATGCTGGCGAACATGGTCAACACCGGTATTACCACGGGCGACATCGACTATATTTTACGCAACGGCCTGTACATGCTTATCGCGACCGGCATGGCCAGCGGCGGCACGGTGTTGGGCTGCTATCTTTCGGCGCGCCTGGCCGCCAACGTGGCCTGCGATATCCGCAATGCCGTGTACGACAAGTCGCTCGAGCTGTCCGCCAGCGACTTTGAGCGCTTTGGCACGGGTTCGATGATCACGCGCTCACTCAACGACATCAACGTGATTCAGCAAGCTGTCCTTCAGACGATTCAGTTGGTGCTGCCGGTGCCGTTCTTGGCCGTGGCAGGCATCATTTTTGCTTGGTTCATCGATCCCGCCATGGGCACGCTGCTTGGTGTGGTCGTTGCGATCGTGCTGGTGGCGGCGGTCTTTACGGTGGCTAACGCCGCGCCGATCTTTATGCGCCTGCAGAGCTTTATCGACCGCATGAACGTGGTGCTGCGCGAGAACATCGTGGGCGTGCGCGTCATCCGCGCATTTAACAAGGAGCGCCACGAGGAGCAGCGCCTGGACGAGGTGTTTAGCGATTACGCGGCCAACGCCATCAAGGTCAACCACCTGTTTGTGGGTCTCGACAGTTCCAGCTTCTTTTTGATGAATATCGCCGAGGTGGCGGTGCTGTGGGTGGGCGGCAACCGCGCGGGCGTCCACGCCATGCAAATCGGCAGCATCTCGGCCGTGTTGGAATACGCGATCTTGATCCTGTTCTTTGTGATGATGGCGCAGATGGTGATTCTGACGCTTCCGCGCGCTGCGGCGTGCCTCAACCGCGCGCAACAGGTGCTCGAAATCGAGCCGAGCATCGTGGACGGCAAGGCAACGCTGGGCGACGGGGCGCCTGAGTCCGCAGATGGTGCCGACGCGGTTGCCGTGTTCGACCATATGTCGTTCCGTTTTGACGATGCCGACGAGGATACCCTGTGCGACCTGAGCTTTGCCTGTCGCCGTGGCCAGACCACGGCGATTGTAGGCTCAACGGGCTCGGGCAAGTCAACGGTGGCCAAGCTCTTGTTGCGTTTCCACGATGCCACGAAGGGCGCCATTCGCCTGAACGGCGTTGACCTGCGCGACCTTTCGCAAGGTGAGATTCGCGGGCATATCGCTTACGTGCCGCAGAAGGCGTGGCTGTTCTCGGGTACGGTGGCGAGCAACCTGCGCTTTGGCAACGAGGGCGCGACCGAGGCTGACATGCTCCATGCGCTGGAGGTTGCCCAGAGCACCTTTGTGCTCGATCAGCCCCAGGGGCTCGATACTCCGGTATCCCAGGGCGGCACGAACTTCTCGGGCGGTCAGCGCCAGCGCCTGGCGATCGCCCGCGCACTCATGAAGCATGCCGATCTATATATCTTCGATGACAGTTTTTCGGCCCTGGACTTTAAGACCGATGCCGCCCTGCGCCATGCGCTGCAGGACGAGACGCGCGATGCCGCGGTGCTCATCATCGCGCAACGTATCTCGACTATTTTGCATGCCGATCAGATCGTGGTGCTCAAAGACGGCGAGATCGTGGGCCTAGGCACGCACGACGAGCTCATGGAAACCTGCGAGGTGTACCGCGCTATCGCGGAATCGCAGATGAAGGGAGGTGAGTAGCATGACCGAGGAGCTCAAGAAGCAGGGCGGCGTTGATGACGCCGCTGCCGCGGTACTGGTCGAGGAAACGGCTGCCGTGGCATCCGAGCTGGATGACGCCGCCAAGGCTGCAGCCGAGCGCGAGGCTCGCCGCCAAGCGCTCTACGAGGAAAACGAGCGCGCCGAGGACGAGCGCGCCCGCGCTGAGGCAGAGCGCATGCGCGATGTGGACGACGAGGACGAGGACGAGAAACCCCGCGACACCTGGGCGACGGTGCGCCGCCTGTGGAGCGAGGCTGCCGGCGACCATTGGCGCTTCTATATCGTGTTCGCGAGCATTGTGTTCTATGCCATCTTTAACACCGCCGCGCCGGCATATAGCGCCCGCGTGATCGATGAGCTGTGGGGCCACATTCAGGTGGCGTTTGCCAACGATACCACCTTCAACATCACCTGGGAGAACTGCGGCAGGACCATCTTCATCTACTTTATGATTTGGACGGCCGCTGCCTCGTTCTACGCGCTCCAGAGCTTTTTGATGTCGAGCGTCGCTGAGCGTCTCAATCTGCGCCTGCGCAACCGCATCGCGCAAAAGCTCAACCGTCTGCCGCTTGCCTTCTTTGACGCGCATCGTCCCGGTGAGGTCGTCAGCCGTGCGACCAACGACTTGGACAAGATGTCCGAGAGCATGCAGCGCGGCTTGCTGCAGCTTCTGGTGTCGATCGGTACCGTGGTGGGCGCTGTGATCGTGATGTTCGTGTTTAGCGTGCCGCTCACGCTCGTCTTTTTGTTCTTTATGACGCTGTCGCTGCTGGTGACGAAGGTCGTTTCGCGCCGCACGCACGATGTGACGGGCGAGCGCCAGGAGTGGGTGTCCAAGATTACGAGCGCGGTCGAGGAAGGCTATTCGGGCCGTTTGGTGATTCGCGCATTCAACCGCGAGCACCAGAGCTCTGCCGAGGTGCACCAGGCCTCGGGCGAGCTGGCGCGCGTGAGCACCAAGGCCGACTTTATGATCAATGCCGTCGGCCCCGCGGTGCGCTTTATCGGCCGTTTGGCGCAGATCGTTATTGCGCTTGTGGGCTGCAGCATGCTGGTTGCCGGTCACATGACCGTCGGCGTGTTCCAGGCGTTCTTCCAGTTTATTTACGAGGCGTCCGAACCCATGACGCAGCTGTCGTTTACCTTTAACTCGCTGCAGAGCGCGCTGGCGAGTGCGGAGCGCGTGTTCGACCTGCTCGATGAGCCCGAGATGGAGGCCGATCCGCTGCCGGACGAGGCCGCCAAGCTGCCGGGTCGCGTTGAGGGTCGCGTCTCCTTTGAGCACGTGCGCTTTGGTTATTCGCCCGACAAGCCGCTTATGCGCGACGTGTCGTTTACCGCCGAGCCGGGCCAGAAGATTGCCGTGGTGGGAACCACGGGCGCAGGCAAGACGACGCTCATCAACCTGCTCATGCGCTTCTACGAGATTGACGGCGGGCGTATTACGCTCGACGGCGTGGATACGAGCCGCATGGATCGCGGCGAGCTACGTCAGCAGTTTGGCATGGTGCTGCAAGACGCCTGGCTGTTCGACGGCACGATTGCCGAGAACATCGCCTACGGCTGCCCCGAGGCAACGCGCGAGGAGATTGTTGCGGCTGCGCGCGCCGCCCAGGTTGACTTCTTTGTGCGCACCATGCCGCAGGGCTACGACACGCGCGTGGCCAACGATGCCGAAAGCATCAGCCAGGGCCAGCGCCAGTTGCTGACCATTGCGCGCGTGCTGCTCAACAACCCGGCGATTCTCATCCTGGACGAGGCGACCTCAAGCGTGGACACGCGCACCGAGCTTGCTATCGGCCGCGCCATGGACGCGCTCATGCGCGGGCGCACGAGCTTTGTGATCGCGCATCGCCTGTCGACGATCGTGGACGCCGACCTGATCTTGGTCATGGACCACGGCAACATTATCGAGCAGGGCACGCATAAGGAGCTGCTCGCAGCCGAGGGCGCTTATGCCGACCTCTATCTGAGCCAGTTCGCATAATGTGACAAAGGGACAGTCCCACATGTCACATCGAAAAAAGGCGCGCCGGGGATGAATTCCCTGGCGCGCCTTTGCGTTGATGCCGATGTCATTTTGTGCCGCTTGCGTTCCTAGCGTTCGTCCACGAGCTTGGCGACGAGGGCCTTGAGCTCGGCCACCTCTCGCTCGAGTTCCTTGACGCGGCGGGCATTCTCGGTGATGCCCTGGCGGTTGAGGGCGGACTGCTCGGCGGCGTCATCGGGCATGTACTCGCGATGCTGCTTGGCGTCGAAACTCTCCTCGAACACACGGCAACCGTTGCGCTTGATGATACGTCCCGGCACGCCCACGACGGTGCAGTTGTCGGGGACGTCCTTAACGACGACCGAGTTGCCGCCGATCTTGACGTTGTTGCCGATGCGGATGTTGCCGAGCACCTTGGCGCCCGTGCCCACCGTGACATTGTTGCCCAGGGTGGGGTGACGCTTGCCGGTCTCGTTGCCGGTGCCGCCGAGCGTGACGCCCTGGTAGAGCACACAGTTGTCGCCCACAATGGTGGTCTCGCCGATGACGACGCCCATGGCGTGGTCGATAAAGAAGTGCTTGCCAATCTGCGCGGCAGGGTGAATCTCGACGCCGGTGATGTGGCGGGTGATTTGCGAGAGCACGCGGGCGAGCGAGCGATGACCGTGCTCCCACAGCCAGTGCTCGGGCACGTGGTTCCACTTGGCGTGCAGGCCAGGATAGGAAAGGAAGATGACCAGACCGTTTTGCGCGGCGGGGTCCTGCGCCTGGACGGTCTTGATGTCCTCGCGAATGGTATTGATAAAGCTCACCGGCCGCCCTCCCTTAGCGCCATGGCAATGCGATTCAATAAAGTATAGCGATTCGCTAGGGATTAAAAAGGACAATCTTGGCGGCTTTGCGCTACAAGTGTCAGTTATGCAAACTTGCTGGTAATGGAGTCATGCTTTTGTGGGGTTGCGCACGAGGGGGCACCGCAACCGTATACTGGTCAACTTGGACGTATCCGCGCCCACAACTGAGAGGTTTTACTTCATGGGTTTCATCAATTTTATTGCCGAGCTGCTCAAAGACCCGCGCACCGCGATTGCCAGCTGGATCGCCGCCGGCCCGCTTATGGCCTACGGCTGCGTATTCCTGATCATCTTTATCGAGACGGGCGTGGTGTTCTTCCCGTTCCTTCCCGGTGATTCGCTGCTGTTCGCCTCGGGTTTCTTTGCCCACAACGGCGGCTTTAACATCGTGGCGCTTCTGGCCACCGCATGGGCCGCTGCCATTTTGGGCGATCAGTGCAACTTTATGATCGGTCACTTCTTTGGCCGCAAGATCATCGCTTCGGGCAAGGTCAAGGCCATGACGCCCGAGCGCATCAAAAAGTCCGAGGACTTCTTGGACAAGTGGGGTCACCTGGCCATCTTCCTGGGTCGCTTCTTCCCGTTTATCCGCACCTTTGTGCCCTTTATCGCTGGCATGGGCGGCATGCACTGGCGCAACTTTGTCGTCTTTAACGTGCTGGGCGGCATTACCTGGTCGACGGTCTTTACGCTGCTGGGCTACTTCTTTGGCGGCATTCCCTTTGTGCAGGAGCACTTTGAGCTGCTGATTATCGGCATCGTTGCCGTGTCGATCATCCCGACCGTGGTCGGTCTGGTTAAGGCCAAGCTGGGTAAATAGAACGCCTAGCTCGAGCCAGCGCGCAGACCGTACAGTTGAGGCCCGTCACCGCTTACGGTGGCGGGCCTGTTTGCTTCGGTCAAATGAAAATACTTTACTTAGTTAAAGAAAAGCGTTTTATCAGACGCGTGCGGGGAGTACAATCTCGTGCATGCGAATCGACGTGCCATCGGCTTTGATGCTGCTCGCGTGTCCCGTCCGGCTCTACGCTCCGGGCGTGCGACGTTGCGACGCGGTCGGCCTCGGTCCTTGCGTGCGGGTTCGCGAGTATGCAACTGTGTATGTAAGGAGCGACATATGACTGTCGAGAAGAAGGATATCGATTGGGGTAGCCTCGGCTTTGGCTACATGAAGACCGATTGCAGCTACGAGGCCCATTGGAAGGACGGCGAGTGGGACGAGGGCGGCCTGACCACCGACCACACCCTGCATGTCTCCGAGTGCGGCGGCATCTTCCATTACTGCCAGGAGGTCTTTGAGGGCCTGAAGGCCTACACCGCCGAGGACGGCAGCATCGTCTGTTTCCGTCCCGATATGAACGCCGAGCGTATGTACAATTCCGCCCAGCGTCTGGAGATGCCCCCGTTCCCCAAGGACAAGTTTGTCGAGGCCGTCAAGCAGGTTGTTTCTGCCAACGCCGCCTGGGTTCCGCCCTTCGGCTCTGGCGCAACCCTGTATGTGCGTCCGTTTATGATCGGCTCCGGTGACGTGATCGGCGTGGCTCCCGCTCCTGAGTACACGTTCCGTATTCTCGTGACCCCGGTCGGTCCGTACTTTAAGGGTGGCCTCAAGCCTGTCAAGCTGCGCGTTTCCGAGTACGACCGCGCCGCACCGCACGGCACCGGCAACATCAAGGCCGGCCTCAACTACGCCATGTCCCTGAAGCCCACGATGGAGGCTCACCGCGAGGGCTATGCCGAGAACCTGTATCTCGACTCCGAGTCCCGCACCTATGTCGAGGAGACCGGTGGTGCCAACGTCCTGTTCGTAAAGGAGGACGGCACGCTTGTCGTCCCGCAGTCGCACACCGACTCCATTCTTCCCTCCATCACGCGTCGTTCGCTCGTTCAGGTCGCTGAGGACCTGGGCATGACCGTCGACCAGCGTCCCGTCGAGTGGGCTGAGGTCAAGGCCGGCACCTTTGTTGAGTGCGGTCTGTGCGGCACCGCTGCCGTTATCTCCCCGGTCGGCGAGATCGACAACAAGGTCTACGGTGCCGACGAGACCGTGACCTTCCCGGCTGGCTACACCGAGATCGGTCCTGTGATGAAGAAGCTCCGCGAGACCCTGACGGGCATCCAGTCTGGTGCTGTTGAGGATAAGCACAACTGGGTTTACACCGTCGCGTAAGCTGTTTTAGCTGTCCGACTCGAGGGCGACCTTCCTTTCCGGCGCGTCCTCGGACATGAAAGAACCCCCGCTGCGCACTACGTGCGGCGGGGGTTCTTTCGTCCTGCGGAGTGCGCCGGAAAGGAAGGTCGCCCTCGGGCCTGCGTTGCCTCGGCGCTGCCGTTACGGGCAATAACTAATCTGAATAAAGATGGTGCGCGGCCTTTTAGGCCGCGCGTTTGTTTTGGTTTGCGCCATGTGGGGGTGGTGGCGACGTGCATTTTTGCGAGTATTCTGCAATCGAAGGCCCCTGCATACCGATCTCGGGCGAAAAATCGGGATTTCTCGATGTTTTCTACGAATGATGGGCGGGGTTATGGGCTGACAGCGTTTGATTTGCAGGGATATTCGCGGTCTTTGGCATTTATCGTGGCGCCCGAAGCTCTTGGTTATGCTGAATACTCCCAAAAATGCACGGCGCCTTGAGGGGGACCTTTGCGACAAAGGAAACCGCCCCGTCGAAGTATGCATTCGACGGAGCGGTTTATGCATATAGCCGATTCAGGATGCGTTGCCAACTTGTTAGAACTTGACGGTCGGTGCCTGGCGGGCGGCCTCGGCTGCCTCAAAGCCCTGGCGCTCCTTAAACTGGAAGATGCCGGCAAAGATAACGGCAGGGAACGTCTGGATGGCGTTGTTGTAGCTAAGCACGCAGTCGTTGTAGCTCTGGCGCGCGTAGCTCACCTTGTTCTCGGTATCTTCGAGCGTGGCTTGGAGCTGCGTAAAGTTGGTGTTCGCCTTAAGATCGGGGTAAGCCTCGGCCACGGCGAAGAGCTGGCGCAGGGCGCCGGTCAGCACGTTGTCGGCTTCCATCTTGGCTTCGGGCGTGGTAGCGCTCACGGCGGCGTTGCGCGCGTTGACCACAGCGGCAAGTGTGTCCTGCTCGTGTTTGGCGTAGCCCTTGACGGTCTCGACCAGGTTAGGGATCAGGTCGTTGCGGCGCTGCAGCTGCGTGTCGATGTTCTGCCAGGCGTTATCAATGCGATTGCGCTTGGTGACCATGTTGTTGTAGATGCCGGCGATGGCGCAGACAATCACAACGACAACAACGATACCGATGATGACGGGAATCATGGTGTCTCCGTTTCGAATGGCCGCGGCGTCTTCCGCCGGCTGCCGTTGGTGTAACGCTACTAGTATACCCGCAATCTTTGGCGATACCGAACTTTCCGGTAAGCGTTATGTTTCCACCAAGGTGAGGCCATTCGCCAAGGGAGGGCGATACAGGTGTAAGATATGCGACAGATTAGTGAGCGCTGTCTTTTCCTTGAGGAGGGCGATACGTATGGACCTTCGCATCAAGAAAACCTATCGGGCCCTGTTCGAGGCCTTTACTGAGCTGCTCGAAGAGCATCGGTTTGAGGACGTGACGGTTGCCATGCTGTGCGACCGCGCTATGATTCGTCGGACGACGTTCTACAAGCACTTCCGCGACAAAAACGATTACTTTGCCTTCTATATCGATGAACTCATGTCGGGCCTACCGCAAAAGCGAGCCGATGCGGATGGCGCGGAGGGCGCCGAGGACGTGCGAGCGCTTCGCCACGAAGTGTTCGCTGATGCCATGGATCTGATTCTGGCGCATGAGCAGCTCATGGATAACATTTTGGCGAGCAGTATGTCGGGCATGCTGACCAGCATGATTTGCGACCGCATCGCGCGCTCCATACGCGGACGCGTGATGAGCGCGCTTGACGAGGACGCGCTGGCGCCCGTATCGCTCGAGACAACGTCTGAGTTTGTCGCCGGCGGCATTATTCGGCTCTTTACCATGTGGTGGGAATCGGGCCACGTACTAGAGCGCCGATCCGAAATCGCCGACGTGGTCGATGCGCTGTTCGAGCGGACCATGACGCCGGTGAGTCACTAAGAGTGGCGGAGAGAGGGGGATTCGAACCCCCGGAACGCTCTCGCGCTCAACGGTTTTCAAGACCGCCGCATTCAACCGCTCTGCCATCTCTCCGTGAGTCGTAATGATAGCATCGTTTTGAATTTGCAACAGGGAAGGCGAACGATGACGATCACCGAAATCGACGAGAAGTTCATGCGCGAGGCGTTGGCGGAGGCGCGAGCCGCCGCGGCGGTGGGCGAGGTTCCCATCGGAGCCGTAGTGGTGCGCGACGGCGAGATCGTCGCGAGGGCGCATAATCGTCGCGAGCTCGACCAGGACCCTTCGGCGCATGCCGAGTTTGCGGCCCTATGCGCCGCCGCGCAGTCGCTCGGTCGTTGGCGCCTTTCCGATTGTACGGTCTACGTGACGCTCGAGCCCTGTTGCATGTGCGCGGGGCTTATGGTTAACGCGCGCGTGGGGCGCTGCGTGTACGGCGCGGCTGATGCTAAAGCGGGCGCTCTGGGGTCGCTATACGACCTCAATGCCGATTCGCGCCTGAATCATCGGTTTAATGTGACCGCCGGCGTGCTGGCAGACGAGTGTCGTGAGGTGTTGAGCAGCTATTTTAGTGGGCTGCGTGGCACCGATGGTGCTGGCTGCGGTTGTGGGGCCGATCTTGAGGCGCATGCCGCTCATGCTGGGGCGCTCGCGTGTGCCGAAGATATCGTCGTTGAGGCGGTCGATTTTGGTGCCGCGTGCCGCCGGCCCCGCCGTGTGCTGCTGGCGATTGATTCCTTTAAGGGCAGCGTTTCGAGCGCGCAGGCGGAGGAGGCCGTTGCCGAAGGTGTGCGCCGCGTGTGGCCCGATGCCCAGGTAAGCGCGCTGCCGCTGGCGGATGGCGGCGAGGGAACGCTCGATGCCGTTGCCGCGTGCGGCGGTGAGGTCGTGGCATGTGAAGTCGCAGGCCCTCTGGGTGACTGTGTGTCTGCCCGGATGCTGGTGGACGGCGAGCACGAGTCGGCTGTCATTGAGATGGCCGAAGCCGCGGGCATCGGGTACTCGCCTTGCACGGAGTCGGCGGCGTTGGCGGCCACAACCTATGGCGTGGGCGAGCTCATGCTTCGCGCGGTTCGCGCGGGCGCAAAGACACTCTATATTGGTCTGGGCGGCAGTGCCACCAACGATGGTGGCGCCGGTATGCTGCAGGCGCTTGGCGCCCGCCTGGTCGATGAGTGTGGCTGCAATATCGCGCCGGGGCTCGCGGGCCTTGAACACGTGGCGAGTATCGATTTGGCACCGGCGCTTCGGGCACTGAATGGCGCGCGTGTCGTGGTGCTTTCCGATGTCGAGAATCCGCTCGTGGGACGTCGCGGGGCACTTGCGGTGTTTGGCGGGCAAAAGGGCCTGCCGACAGACGATGTCGAAGCGCTGGGCAGGTACGACAGCTGGATGGTCGGCTACGGCCGCCTGCTCGATGCGGCGATTACCGGGGTGCGGGCTCAGGGGTTGTTGCGCGCGCCCGAGGGCGTGCGGACATTTGGCTCGGTGCTCGGCGTGCCCGGCGCCGGTGCTGCTGGCGGTCTGGGCGCCGCGCTGCTAGCACTCGGTGCAGAGCTACGCTCGGGCGTGGAGACGGTGCTCGACCTCGTGGGGTTTGACGAGCGCGTGCGCGATGTCGACCTGGTCATAACGGGCGAGGGCAACATGGATGAGCAGTCTGCCGCCGGCAAGGCGCCGGTGGGTGTGGCCCGCCGCGCCAAGCGATATGGCAAGCCGGTGGCCGCTGTCGTGGGCGGTCGCGCCGACTATCTGGACGCGGTGTATGGGCAGGGCATCGACTTGGTGCTTCCGATCTGCCGCAAGCCCATGCCCCTCGACCAGGCGCTCGGTGTGCAAGAGGCCACAACCAACCTCATCTGCGCCGGCGAGGCAGCTGCCCAAGCCTATGACCTCGCTCGTCCCTAAAACCCATCCCCTCGATAAGTTGCGGTGAAATACGGAGTGTTTTTGCCTTTAAGGTGCCAATTCAGTCCGTATTCCACCGCAACTTCGTGAATGGTCATGCGAGGCTGGCCGCCTTGGGCCTTGGGTCGGACCGTCCGCCACGAAATGCGGCCATCTACTACGTTTAACCGGCCACCCTCGACCATCTCGGAATTTGCAAAAATAAAACCGCAGGTAGAGAGCTTGCCGGTTTTCGAAAAAGCCGGCTATGGTTGACCCCTGCGGCCTAAACGTAGTAGATAGGCCCTTTTCGTGGCGCAGCGTCAGACCAGTCTTTTTGGGACGGGGCTATTTTGACTACTTGCCGATCCGATTGCCCGAGTAGTCAAAAAGGCCCCGTCCCAAATTAGCTGTCTTGCCCCATCGGGCGGGAGCAGGTAAGATATATCGAGCGCCTAGCGCGTTCGATGGGTTCGGATGACGATATGTTCCGAATCTGGTCAGGTCCGGAAGGAAGCAGCCATAAGGAGCCTCTGTCGGGCATCCGAATCCATCGAGTGCGCAGGCGCTTTTTGGTGCCGCGGCTACCCGCGAGTGCCGGCAGGGCGCTTGGTGTCTCGCTGGTCCTCGGCTGCGCCTGCGGGATCGCTCGACTACCAAGCGCCCTGCCGGCACTCGCGGGTAGCCGACCAAAACCGCCTGAAGGGTCACATTTATCTGATAATTGAATCCCTGGCGTTATGCCGCTCGCTGGCGTTGCCAAAACATTGGCTGCTACGTGCCTTGGGCGCTAGTGACCGTTGCCCTTACATCTGTAACGAGTTGCTTACGCATCTCCAGAGTTCGCCGTACTATCATGAATCAGATTGAATTGAAATGATGATAGGGAGCGCCTTTTTATGATTGAGCTGCTCGGGCGTTTTGGTGGTAAATTTCGCCGGTATATGGTGATTGGCCCTGCGTGTAAGCTGATCGAAGTGATCTTTGACCTGCTGACGCCGCTGGTGATTGCCCAGATGATCGATAAGGGCATTGGCTCGCACGACGTGAACGCCGTTATCCACTACGGCATGGTACTTGGCGCCATGGCCGTGATCGGCATCTCGTTTACGCTCGTCTGCCAAAAGATGGCGGCGCTCACCTCGCAGGGCATGGGTACTGACATTCGCGGCGCGCTCTACCAGCACATCAACAAGCTGAGCTATGCTGAGCTCGATCGCTTTGGCACGCCGTCGCTCATCACGCGCATCACCAACGACGTCAACCAGGTGCAGCTCGCCGTGGCGCTGGGCGTGCGTATGCTCATCCGCTGGCCTTTCCTGGCGGTGGGCTCCATGGTCGCGGCCCTCGCTATCGACCTTAAGCTCGGCATGATTTTTTTGATTTGCACGCCCGCCATCGGCCTGGTGTTTTGGTTTGTCATGGCGCGCTGCATCCCGTACTACAAGCAGCTGCAGGCAAAGCTCGATCGCATCGCGCTTATTTGCCGCGAGGGACTTTCGGGCGCCCGCGTGGTCCGGGCGTTTGTGCGCGAGGACCACGAGCGCGAGCGTTTTGCCCAGGCAGCCGATGACCAGGCGCATACCGCCATCGCGGTGGGCAAGCTCTCGTCGATTCTTAATCCCGTCACGTTTTTGGTGATGAACCTGGGCGTGTGCGCCATCCTGTGGGTGGGCGGCATTCAGGTCAACGTGGGCGAGCTCACGCAGGGCCAGGTCATGGCGTTCGTCAACTACATGACGCAGACCCTGACCTCCATCGTGTATGTCGCCAACCTGGTCGTGGTCTTTACCAAGGCGAGCGCCAGTGCGTCGCGTCTCAACGAGGTGCTCAATTGCGAGCCGAGCATCACCGACGAGGGCAATCAGCCGGTTGCGCTGCCCGAGCCGAGCGCGATGGGCAACGCCGTTCCGGTCCCCGCGCTGAGCTTGAGCCATGTGAGCTTCTCCTTTGGCGCGGGCGCCGCCAACGCCGTCAATGACGTGACCCTGGAGCTGCCGGTGGGCAAAACGCTCGGCATTATCGGCGGTACGGGCAGCGGTAAGTCGACGCTCGTCTCGCTTATCCCGCGCCTGTACGACACGGGCGCCGGCAGCGTGAGTGTAATGGGTGCCGACGTGCGCGCCTGGCCGCTCGATCAGCTGCGCCATGTGGTCGCGACCGTACCGCAGCGCACGTCGCTCGTGAGCGGCACGATCCGTAGCAACCTAACCTGGCGCGACGAGTCGGCGACCGACGAGGAGCTTTGGGCGGCGCTCGATATGGCGCAGGCCAGCGAGTTCGTGCGCAACAAGCCGCAGAGGCTCGACGCCCCGGTCGAGGCGGGCGGCAAGAACTTTAGCGGTGGCCAGCGCCAGCGCCTGACCATCGCACGTGCCCTGGTGGGCTCTCCGCAGGTCCTGATCATGGATGACTCCGCCTCGGCGCTCGACTTTAAGACCGACGCGGCGCTTCGCCACGCCATCCGCGAGCGCAGCGTACGCGGTGCCGCCGCGGGCGGGCTCCCGCTGACCACGGTGATCGTGAGCCAGCGCGTCTCGACCGTGCGCGATGCCGACATGATCTGCGTGCTCGACCACGGCTCGGTCGCGGGCTTGGGCGCGCACGACGAGCTCTACGCAAGCTGCCAACTCTACCGCGAGATTTGCCAGTCGCAGCTTCGTCGCGAGGAGCTCGAGGGCCAGCAGGGGAGCGCGACGCCCGCGTTCGCCCCAAGCCCCGTGCCCGCCTCAGGCGCCGCGTGCGCCCCGGCATCCACTTGCGCAAAGGAGGGCTGCTAAATGAACCCGTATACTTCTTCCGGCTCGGTCGCCACGATGACGGCCAACGTGTCCGGCAACGATAGCCTCAACGACTTGGGTGACGGCCCGCGCCAGCCCGGCGACCCCGAGCGCTACCCCGTGGGCGCGGTAACTCGCCGCCTGCTGGGCTACGTCCGTCCGCATCGCATTTCGTTTACGGCGTCGTTTGTGAGCGCCGCCATCTCGGTGATCTTGCAACTCTATACGCCCATCCTTATCGGCGAGGGCATCGACCTCATCGTTGCCGCCGGGCAGGTGGACTTTGACGCACTGTTGCCGCTCGTTACCAAGCTCGCGATTGTCGTGGTGGGCGCGGCGGCCTTCCAGTGGCTGCAGGGCTACTGCGTCAACCGCCTGTCCTACGAGACGGTGCGCGACATGCGCGTGGAGGCAAGCGACAAGCTCAGCCGCATGCCGCTCAGCTTTATCGACAGCCATGCCCACGGTGACCTCATGAGCCGCGTGGTCAACGATGTCGACCAAGTGGGCGACGGCCTGCTGCAGGGCTTTACGCAGCTCTTTACCGGCGTCATCACCATCGTGGGCACGCTCGCGTTTATGCTCTCCATTAACCTGGCCATGACGCTCGTGGTGGTGCTCGTCACGCCGCTTTCCATCTTTGCAGCCGGCGCCATCGCCAAGCTTTCCAACAAGAGCTTTACGGCACAGCAGCGCATCCAAGGCCAGCTTGGCGGTCATATTGAGGAGTACGTGGGCGAGCAAAAGCTCGTGGACGCCTTCGCCTACGGCCCGCACGCTCAACAGCGCTTCGATGTCCTCAACGCCGAGCTCTATACGGCGGGCGAGCGCGCGCAGTTTATGGGTTCGCTTTCTAACCCCGGCACGCGCTTTATCAATAACATCATCTACGCCGTGGTCGCCGTGATCGGCTGCGCGGGCGTGATCACGGGCGTGCCTGCGGCGCTCACGGTGGGCGGCGTGCAGATCTTCCTGTCCTACGCTAACCAGTACACTAAGCCGTTCAACGAGGTCACAAACGTCATCACGCAAATCCAGACCGCGTACGCCTCGGCGCGCCGCATGTTCGCGTTGCTCGATGCGCGCGAGCAGGAGCCCGACGCGGCGGATGCCGTGGAGCTTGCCGCCCCGCAGGGCGAGGTGACCTTTGAACACGTGTACTTTAGCTATGTGCCCGACCGCAAACTGCTGCAGGATATCTGCATCGATGCCAAGCCCGGTACGCGCTTTGCCCTCGTCGGACCCACGGGCTGTGGCAAGACGACGCTCATCAACCTGCTGCTGCGCTTTTACGATATCGATGCTGGGCGCATCGCGGTCGATGGTCGCTCCTCGCGTGACTACACGCGTGCGAGCCTGCGCCGCGCCTTTGGCATGGTGCTGCAGGACACCTGGCTGTTCGAGGGCACGGTGGCCGAAAACATTGCCTACGGTTGCCCCGATGCCACGCGCGAGCAGATTGTCGAGGCCGCCAAGCGCGCTCATGCGCACAAGTTTATCGTGCAGCTGCCAGGCGGCTACGATACGGTGATCGGCGAGGACGGCGGCACGTTTAGCCAGGGTCAAAAACAGTTGCTGTGCATCGCGCGCGTCATGCTCACCGATCCGGCGATTCTGCTGCTGGACGAGGCAACGTCGAGCATCGATACGCGTACCGAGCTGCAGGTGCAGGCGGCATTCGACGAGCTCATGGCCGGCCGCACGAGCTTTGTCGTGGCACACCGCCTGTCGACGATTCGCAACGCCGATTGCATCCTGGTAATGCGCGATGGCGAGATTATCGAGCGCGGCACGCACGATGAACTGCTCGCGGCAGGCGGCTTCTACGCCGAGCTCTACCGCAGCCAATTCGCCCAGTGAGGAAGCCCGTGGGGCAAATTAATCAATCGACAGACGGTGGTTTACATCTGTCACGTTAGTACTAAGATATTCATCTAATAAATTGCATTAGTGGCTTTAATTTTGGGGGAAACGAGGCAACGTGACTATGACGTGCTCTTTGGTGGTTAACAGCAAGAGCGGTAATACCAGGATGGTTTCGGGCGCGATCAAGCGCGCTCTGCAGGCTGCGGGCGTTGAGTTTGTCCATGCCGCGGCGTTGAGCGACGATGCGGATGCAGATCAGGTTGCGCTCGAGGCGCAGGGCGCCTGCGCGGCCGACACGGTGCTCGTCGGTTTTTGGTGCGACAAGGGCGCGTGCACGCCTTCGGTCGCGGCGTTGCTCTCTGCCTTGCACGGCAAGCGCGTGTTCCTGTTTGGCACCTGCGGCTTTGGGGCCGACCAGAGCTATTACCAGCAGATTGTCGACCGCGTAACTTCCAATCTGGCCGAGGATGCCGAGCTTGCGGGCTGGGCGATGTGCCAGGGCAAGATGGGCCCCGCGGTCAAGCAGCGCTACGAGGCAATGCTCGAGCAAGATCCCGACAATGCACGCGCTAAGTTGCTGCTCGACAACTGGGTTGCCGCGAAGGACCACCCCACCAAGGAGGATCTGGACAACATGGCTGCAGCCGCCAAAAAGGCCGTGCTGGGCGAGTAGGCCGCCGCTCGCGGTGCCGCGCGTTCAATCGTACAAGCGTGAAAGCCTCGAAATTCTCGAGGCTTTTTTCTTGACACTTGTGGGCGCAACCGTGGCAAGCGTTTGGGGGTGACATTTTCCATCACCCCGATGACGAGACCGTCCTGGACGACACGCTCGCATGCGTTCGCTGGATGTATTCAGAGTGGGACGGACTTTCCGGATGGATGGGGGTTCGGAAAGTGCGTCCCAGAATTTGCCTTTGGAGTGGGATGCAGTTTCCCAACGGAGCCACAAGCGGAAACTGCATCCCATTCCGGACGTGAATTCTGGGACACGGTTTCCGGATGCAAAAAAGGCCACAAGACGTGGCCTTCGACTTATATATGTTCAGCGGATACCCCTATGACAAGCCGCGCTCCAACAACATGGCGTCTGTCCGAGCAGGGAACCTTACATACCTCCGCCCGGACAGACGTTTCAGTTATGAACTCGCAGCTAGTCGCTATTTGATCTTGGTCGTGCCCGGCGCCAGGTTGGGGTCGGTCTCGTTGGCCTCGGTCTGGAAGTGCTCGGTGTACACGTTCTTGCCGTCGCGGAACATCTCGTAGTACTGCATCTTGGCGTAATCCTCGCGCGCCTTGGTGGCGGCTGCTGCGGCGGCGTCGTCGCCGGTGACGTTGGAGGAGAGCGCCCAGCGCAGGCTGGCGTCCTCGTAGCCCACCGAGTTGATGGCGGGCAGCGACTCACGCAGCGTCATGTGCGCCTTCTGATAGTCGGAAAGCGGGGCACCGATCAGCTGCATCAGCTGGGTGGACAGGTAGTTGGTGGACAGGTCGTCGACCTCGCTCGTCTGGTCGCAGCCGGCAACGTCGTAGTTAGCCCAAATGATGTAGTCGGTCTGCCACAAGCGCTCCTGGTGGGTGGCGTCGTCCTCACCGGTAAACCACTTGTCGTTGAACTTGGACGGGAAGAACGGCTGGTGATCGCCCCAGAACACCACGACCACCTTGCGGTCGAGCTTGCTCAAGGCGTTAAGGAAGTAGCGCAGCGCCTGGTCGGACTGCTCGATGCACGAGACGTACTCGTCGACATCGGAGAGCGTGCCGTCCTCGACGGTCTTGGCGTCCAGATCGGTCGTGTCGATGTTCAGGTGCATCTGCTTGTCGACCGGCAGTAGGCCCGTGTCGTAGCCCGAGTGGTTCTGCATGGTCACGTCGAAGATAAACTGCGGATCGGCGTTCTGATCGAGCAGCTCAAGAATCTTGTCATAGGTAGCCTGGTCGGTCACCATGCCGCGCAGGGTATCGGCACCCTGGAAATCGTTGATGGACAGGAACCGGTCAAAGCCAAAGTCCTTGTACACGTTCTCGCGGTTCCAGTTGGTTGCGTGGTTGGGGTGCATGGCCGTGGTGGAATATCCGAGCGATTTGAACTGCTCTGCCAGGTTCCCGGTCGTTTCCATGTTGTAGATGGTGTAGGGGTACACGCCCGAGCCCAGGTTGGCCATGGAGTTGCCGGTCATAAACTCAAACTCGGTATTGGCGGTGCCGCCGCCGTAGGCGCTCACGTAGAGCTTGCCGCGGCTGAGGCAGTTGGACAGGTTCTTAAAGTACTGCGGGCCTTCGTAGCCGGCGCGCATGTTCTGGTAGATCGACAGATCCGAGAAGGTCTCGTTCATGATGGCGATGACCGTGGGCTTCTCGCTGTCGAACTGCTCCTTTGCGGCGGTGCGCTCGTCACTCTTGGCAGCGTCGGACTTGTCGTAGGCCTTGGCGTACTTTTTGAGCGTGGCCTTGGCATCGTCGACGGAGTAGTCGGCGGGTTTGGGCGGCTTGATGGACTGCGCTGCGCTAATGAAAGCGGGCAGGTAGCCCTCGCGCCAGTAGCTCTCGAGCGGGCGCCAGGTGTAGACGGTGATGCCGAGGGTGTTGTAGTAGTCGATGAGCGTGACGTGTGCGGTTACACCGCCCAGGCACAGCACGGCGACGAGCAGGTTGGTGAGCAGCATGCGCTTGGCGTTGGCGGCGCCCTTCTGACGGTGCGGTGCCACCAGGCCGGCGTACTCGCATAGCAGCATGGCGATGGCGGTAAAGCCCATGGACAGCACGCAGAACAGTGAGATCGAGAAGGTGTAGCCGGTGCCGGCGACCGCAGCGGCGGTGGAGATGGCCGAAAGGTCGCCCGGCTGGATGGGCATGGATTTAAACGTGATGACGAAGAACTCGGCAATGCCCAGGACAAAGAGGGCAAAGGCCAGGACCGCGGGAGCTGCGCCGTGGCGCTGGAACAGGAAGAACAGGCCGACCATGAGCGTGGTGATGATGGCCCACTCGAGCAGGATGCACAGGGGGTAGACCCAGGTAAAGTCGTGGTTGGACGAGACCTCCATGCCCAGCAGCGCAAAGACGCCGGCGAGCAGCAGGCACAGGACGGCGGCGACGAGCGGTTTGCCCACAAAGGCGCCGCGCAGGCGGGCGAGCTTGCCGGTGGGGGCGGGGGCGTCGGGCCCGGCGAACGCAAAGACGCGCGGGGCGATGCGGTCGCGGGCGATACTGGCCCAGGCGCAGCCGGTGAGGACGGTGTTGGTCAGGATGAGCATCACAAAGGCGAGCGGCTCGTTTTGCGCGACGAGGCCAATAGCGCCCCAGACGGTCAAAAAGAGCTGGAACAGGCCGAAGGCGACGCTCCAGGCGAAGGCGCCCTTGGTGACGGTGCCCGACTGAGCGCGAATGGCCTTGGCCTCGCGCAAAACAAGGTAGACGGTCGCCGCAAGACCGACGAGCGAGATGGCGGCAGCGAACATGCTGAGACTCCTCACAAACTTAAAACCTACGAAAGCGGGGGTTTACCCGATTGTTACCTAAATATGCACTGCATTTGCGGGCTGCGCACAACAACCAGCCATATTAACGCGCATGTGCGGCGGTGTGGCGCAATGTAGTGGCGACCTGCGCGATAATGGACGGGAATTACACGGAAACGTAAAGGCTTCTTAAAGAATTGGCGAGGATAGAGCTATGGGCGAGCAGGTTTGTATGACGGGCGCCGAGTACTGCGACGGAGCTGCGGGCGTGGATGCGAACGGTTATCCGGTCGAGACTACGGGCAATGCGGTGCTGGACATCTTGGAGCATCGCTCGTCCACGCGTGCCTTTGCGCGTGATGACGACGACCGTCCCGTGGCGGTGACCGACGAGCAGCGCGCAGCGATTTTGCATGCGGCGAGTCGCGCGCCGTCGGCGGGCGCCATGATGATGTATTCCATCGTGAGCATTCGCGAGCAGGCTACGCTGGACCGTCTGGCCGACCTGTGCGACCACCAACCCATGATTGCCAAGGCGCCCTGGGCACTCATATTTGTGGTCGATTATGCCACTGTCTCTTATACACATCTCCGAGCCCACGAGACGTAGAGGAATCTCGTA
>USEK01000002.1 GCA_900553705.1 uncultured Collinsella sp. | reverse complement strand
TACGTCTCGTGGGCTCGGAGATGTGTATAAGAGACAGCGCCAACAACGGGGATACCGAAAACCAGAATAGTGACGAGACCGAGGGCGACGAGACTGGCGACGACGCTCTCGAGACGGCCCCGTTGTCTGATGACACGGAAGCCGAGAGCGCTGCGCAGCCCGCGGATGATGGACAGTCTGTCTATAAGGTCGCTACTGTTGCAAATGAAGGTGTGGATCAGAAACTTCAACAAGATTCGGATGGGTACACGCTGCTGAACAATGACAGAGACCTGTCTACGTACCTTGCCCTTGCCCCGGCGAACAGGCCCCCAAGGCTGCGTCTGACTGCTGACATTAGTTCAAGCGAGTCAATCACTATCAGTCAAAATACTACGATCGATCTTGCGAATCACAAGCTTTATTACAGCAACGGTAACGATAACCAGGGCCAGGACCAGCCTGTTCGTGCATTTATCATAATTCAAAAGGGCAATACGCTAACTGTCAAAGGTGAGGCGGATGACTCGAAGACTGAAACTACCAGTGGTGAACCTGGTCAGCCAGCAGAGATGCAGTTCACTGATGAAAATGTTCCACAATCACTTACATACTACGTAACTGAAAGCACGCCTGACGGTTTTGGTACTAGCGAAAACACCTACCTGCACACTGTTACCAATTTCGGCGCTATCGTTGCATGCAAAAATGGCTATGTAAGTCGAGTCATTTCCGTAGCGGAAGGGGGCACGCTCAAGCTTGATGGTGGCATGATCACAACGCCTCGTATCCTGGGCAACAACGGTCACGTTATTTTCTCTCAGGGCACTGTCGATATTTCTGGCGGTTATGTCACCAACGGTAACGGCGGCGGCTGGGGTGGTGGCCTGTGCATGGCAGCGGGTTCACTCAATATGACCGGCGGCGTGATTGCAGCGAATAAGGCTGCTTCCGGTGGTGGAATTTTTGCCGACAGCGGTGTCACGTTGGATCTCTCCGGTGGTGTCATCTCGGGCAACGCTACGTATGCCGTTTCTGTCGGCAGGGGCGATACCGCCGACACCGGCGGCTACGGTGGCGGTGTTTATACCAAGGGTGCAACCGTAACCATCAGTGGTTCTGCCAATATAACTAACAACCGAGTTGAAGCTCAAGTCACTAATCAGGACATTTACAACAACGGTCTCCTCGGTGGCGGCGGCATTGCATCAACGAGCAGTGATAATAAAAAGGGATCACTGACCATGATGGGCGGTTCTGTTACGGCCAACTACTCCCATGAGGCTGGCGGCGGAATCTACGCTGGCTTTTGGAGCCAGGCGATTACGTTCAAAATGACGGGCGGTACAATCGCGGGCAACGTGGCGGAGAACGCCGAAGGCGGCGGTCTGCGTATCAGCACTGGTACGCACGCGACAATTGACGCTGACGCTGACGGCAAGATATATATCACCAACAACAAGACCATGACGGGCTCTAACTCTGGCGAAGGTCGCAAGGGCGACTGGGGCGGCGGCGGTATCTTCATTCAGAAGAACGGCAGACTCAACATTCTCAAATCGCTCATCACTGACAATAAGGCCGGCGGCTGGAGTGGCGGAATTGGTGCGTGCCCTACAGGTGAGACGATCGTCTCGCACTCCGATGGTGCTGCTATCTATAACAATACTGATAACGTTGGTCAAGATGGCACTCCTTTGAACGAGCCTCATTATTCCGCTGGTGGCGACGGAAAAAAGCAAGACCAGCTGCCTGCATACATCACGGATAATTTCAAGAAGTTCGGCCATAAGGATTTCTTCTTGGTACGCGATATGCAAGGCGCGGATAAGACGATTGCCGTTGTTCTTGGCAAGATGCTCGGTGGCGGCTCAGCTGGCTGGCATGGCACCTGCGATAACAATGAGATCAAAATCGATGCCAACGGCGGTGCCGAGGCTAAGTACATGTTCGGCCTTGAGGCCCATCCTACCGATCAGGCTAAAATTGATGCACAGTCAGCGGCTACGACCATCATCAGCGGTAACTACTCTTACACCCACGGCGGCGGCATCATGACCAACGGCGACCTCATCGTCGGTGAGGTTACTTCCCTGGACGTGTATCCTGCAATCAAGGTCAAGGCTAACAAGGTCCTCATGAAGGACGGCAAACCGCAAGGCCTCACGGGCCACGGCTATAAGTTCAAGCTGTTGGGTAAAGCCGCCGATTCAGCTGGGGAGCCGTATTGGAATACGGACGGCTCACTTAACGCAAACGGATGCGAGGCGACGTCCGAGGTTACCGTTAATGAAAGTGGAGAGATCGTCATTGATACGGCTGCGAACCACCAGTCGGGCAATTACGACCTCTACCTTGTTGAAGTCCCTATCAGTGAGGAAGGCACGACCTTTGATAAGGCCATTTACAAAATACATATAAAGGTTGGTACGACACCAGTTAATACGACCAGCCTCTTGGGGATCAAGATTAATCGTTATGGAGTTGATAGGAGCGCTTCCACAGTATCCGTAAAAAAAGAAGGCGCAGCGGACTTCACCGCGTGCGGATCTGACTTCTATGGTTGGAGCGAAGATGCGAACGATAAGACCGTCTCGACCGTAAAAATCGGCAACGCCTCCAAACCTGCGTTTACGAACGAGCTCGCGCCCTACCAGACCTCGGGCTCTTGGACACCTCAGGTGACCAAGAAGGTCGACGGCGGCGAGATGAAGAAGTTTAAGTTCGAGCTGTATACCAAGGATTCGGAAGATAGAGAGACGTCTCTTCAAACCAAATGTACTTCTGCTGAGTCGGGAAACCCTCAGACAGTAACGTTCGATCCGGTACAAATTGGTCCGCTGGGCATCAAAGATCTTACCAATGGTAAAGCAACATTCACCTACTACATCCGTGAATGCGACGCCAGCAAGGTCGATGGCACCAAACACGAAGGCTACAAGAACGACACCAAGAAGTTCAAGGTCGTGGTGACGGCAACGGACAAGGGTGACGGCACGCTGGAATGCACGCCGACCTGCTACGAGGTCGACGCCAACGACGTGGAACGCGAGACCGATAACCCCACCTTCACCAACACCTACTCCACCTCTTTGCCCCTTTCTGGTATGTCGGGCGTCACTCTGACGTACCTTGCCGGCGCGGCGGTGCTTTGCGCTGCTGCGGCCTGGATGCACATTCGTCGCAAGGCGAATGCGAAGGGGGGTGAGCGTCGTGAATAAGAAAGTTTGCTCCTTCCCGATCTTGTTTGCGCTGCTTGCCCTCCTGATCGGCACCTGCGCGGTTGTGTTCCCCGCTTCCGCGCAGGCCGCGCCGGCCTCGACCGGTTCCATCACGGTGAGCGGTACCGTGGCGAGCAGCTACGATGCCTACCAGATCTTTAGCGCCAACGTCGTCGACGGCGATAGCGACGCCAAGATCGCCACCGACCTCGCCTGGGCAAGCGACGCCGCGCGCGACGCCGTCCTGCCCGTGCTGCACAGCGCCGGCATGCCCAATTCCCAGACCACCGCGCAGGAAGCTGCCGAGTGGCTCAACACCGATTCCCACCTTACGAGCGCGCTGAGCGCACGGCTCGCTCGTTCCCTCCAGGGTTCTGGCGCCGTGCCCGTGGCCCTTAACGCGGGCACGGCGGCCGAGCTGCCCTGCGGCTACTGGCTCATCGTCGCCGACGACGACGCCATCGCCCAGGGCGAGGCCGGCACCGCGCCGATCATGGCGCTGGTCGGCGGCAGCGCCGTCACTGTCAAGCCCAAGGCGGCGACCCCCAAGGTGGCCAAGCACGTGCTGGAGGACAGCACCGCCGCCTGGCAGAAGGCCGCCGACGCCACGGTCGCCGACGACCTGTACTGGCGCCTCTCTGCCACGGTCCCGGCGGGTCTTACCGCCTACGACACCTATACGGTGCGGTTCGTCGACACCATGAGCGCGGGGCTCGACCCCTCCAAGGTGGCCGCGAGCATGCGCGTGTACGTGGCGGCGGGCGCGGACGGCGGCTTTGACGCCGTCGCATGTGAGGGCGGTAACGCCAGCTCGACGCCGGTTAAAGGGTGGGCGGACATTACTTCACAGTGCAAGGTCTCGGTCGAGGGCAATGCCTTCACCGTGCGCACCGGCGACCTGGTCGCCGCGCTCGGCGGGGCCGACGCCTTCACCGCGGGCGCCCGCGTGGTTGCTGTCTACAATGCGCCGTTGGGGGCAAACTGCAATCGAGGCGCTACCAAGGGCAACCCCAACGAGGTCTACCTGCGCTACCCGCGCTCTCCCCTCGCCGACCAGTCCGGCGACGTCGGATTCACCCGCACGCCGAGTGATGACGCGTGCGCCTACACCTGGGGTCTCAGTCTGATCAAGCGCTCGAGCTCGGACGATAAACCGCTCGCGGGTGCCAAGCTGCGCATCATCGATGACCGCGGGCGCATCCTAACGACTGACGGCTCGTGGTCGACGGATGCCGACGCTTGTGCCACCACGGGCGCGGACGGCCATGTGGAATTGACCGGTGTGGACGCGGGCGTCTACACCGTCGAGGAAATCGCGGCACCCAAGGGCTACACCGCCTTTGAGGGCAAACGTACGGTGACGGTTACGGCCGAGGGTCTGGACGTTAAACAGGTAGCAGCCGCGAAGCCCAAGGTGACCGTATCGGTCGAAAGCCCCCTGCGGGTTGATACCGCCGATGCCGGGACGGGTTCGATTGAACTGTCGGTGCTCAACACCCCAAGCAAAGAAGTAAGTCGAGGCTTTATGCCCTCGACGGGAGATAGAACGTTGGTGCTGGTGGCGGCTTTGGCTGCCATCGGAGTGGCGGCTATTGTTGTCGCGTTCGTCATCAAGCGAGGAAGAGGTCGCCGAGAAAAATAATTGCCCCCCCTTGCTCAGTGGCGTACTGCCTCCGTAGCGAGTGACGCGCAGGCGTACCGACCTGATGATCATTGGTTTTGAAAAAGTTACTAGAGAATCCTCCAAGAAAAGCGGGGCATCCGGTCGAATGTGACCGGGTGTCCCGCTTCGTTTGTTGGTGCAAAGAAACCCGACCCTCTTACACCACCACAAAGGTGCCTGTCCCCCTTGTGGCGGTTGGCGGCTAAGCGGTGGGGAGTTCCGGCGTATTAGCCGGCTGTTGCGACTTGAGGTGGGCGTTGCGCCAGATGATCTGGATAACGTAGCCGAGCATAAAGACAAATGCCACGCCGCTGATGAAGTCGCCGATGAGGGGAAGTCCTGTGAGGGCGCCTGCGGCCACACCGCCGACGGCTGCCATGGCGTAGCGGTTCTGGTTGTGTCCGACCATGCGGGCGATCGCGCACCCCGCAAAGGCGCTCGACACCAACGCGATGCCGATAACGCCGCACAAGAGGGCTCCGGCAAGCGACAGGCCGGCAATCGAGATAATCAGCAGCAGGACGGCGGGGACGACAGCAATCGTGCCCAGAAGACCGCTCACCCACAGGGGCATGGGGCGCTGGTGGAGCATGCCGGCGGCGCTGGCGGTTGCGCGCGGAAAGACGAGTTCGAGCAGTAGGGCGACAAAGCAAGTCGAGAGTGCCGCGGCGACGATACCGCCGATGACATCGTTAACGGTGGAAGTATCCTCGCTCTCGGTGCGGTCGATCTTGAGCGCGCCGACCTCGGCTCCCGCGGCGCGCTCGGGGTCCTCGGAGACGTGCGCGTTCACGGTGCCGGTGATGTGGGCGTTCTTGCCCAGGATGAGCTTATCGGCCCAAACCTCGACATCGCCCTCGACGGTGCCATCGATAGTCACCGTATCGCCCGCAAGCGCTGCCGACTTGGTAGAGCCGCGCAGGGCAACCGTCTCGCCTATCGCATAGAAACAGTTGGTGGTGCTGTCGGAATTGAGCACGACATGCTGGCCGGCAACGGTCACGCTGCCATCAACCGTAGTCTTGGCAATGTCGATGGTGCGCGCCGCCAAGCGGACGGCGCCGCCCACCGTGCAGTCGCGGATGGAGAGGCTCTCGCCTGCTGCAATTATGTCGCGGCCGATGGACGCATCGTCCAAGTTGAGGGCCTGACCTGCCCAGTACAGGTCACCTTCGACGCCGGACGAATTGGCGTCATTGTCGGTCGCAAGTACGTTGCCTGCGGTGTCTGTGCCGGCGAACGACGCCGTGGGAAGTGCGGTGACCGCTAGGGCGACGAGCGCGAATAGGATCGTGATGCGGACCCACGCTTTACGGCGCTGGGTCGACGGGAATTGATTACAGGGCATAGTGAATCCTTCGTCAGATGCTCGACATACACCTAACAGGGTACCCAACGCGTGGGCGCTCTAAAAGAACCTCTCGGTTGCATTTCGAAGGGTCGTGCCGTGCTGTTTACTTTTTACGGTGCAAGAAGCGCGCGATATCTTCTTCGGTGGGGCTTTTGATGTCAAAGCGCAGCGAGAGCCAGCGCAGACCCATGGTCACGACAACGCATACGACCAGCGCGGCGACATTGCTCATAATGCCGCTCATAACGAGACACACATAGCTTGTCGATCCGGCGATGGCGGCGATGGCATAAAAGTTAGTACGTTGGAAAATGCCCGGAACCACGCCCATAAAGCCGTCGCGCAACATGCCGCCGCCCACCGCGGTGAAAAAGCCCATCATGATGCACACCGCCGGTGCAAAGCCGTAGACCAGCGCCTTGTCTGCTCCAGTGGCGGCGTAGATGCCGACCGAGATGATGTCGAGCAGGGGAATGAGTTTTTCGGGCTTGTCGACGATTGCCGGGAAAATATAGATGATGGCGGCTGTGGCGATGGAGAGCGGTAGTGCCATGGGCTGGTTGAGGATGTAGACGTTGCCGACCTGGAGCGTCATATCGCGCAAAAGACCGCCGCCCAGACCGCAGACCACGGCAAGCGCGACCGCGCCCACCAGATCGAGCTTGTGCTCGCGCGCGACCAACACGCCCGAGATTGAAGCCGCGACGACGGCGAACATTTCGAGCCAAAATGGGATAGCGACCATGGCATCCGAGGCGTGTGAAGTAACAGTCATAGCGGCGACGACGGGCAAGATGAGGTCCTTTGATTCTCGGGTTTGAACAATGCCCGTACATAGTACATGGTTGGCGGCGATTGAGACCCTATTGCTCGGCAAACGGTAGGGACTGGGAACGGTCATGGGTACCAAACATGTACATCAGCCTCCAAAGATGCCGAAAAATGTCGTTTTTGGAGGGTGATGTACATGTTTGAGATTCAAGGTGAAATCGAAAGCAATGGGGGACGTGGCTGAATAGGAGGGATGTCCAAATTTTGAGCGGAGCTCAAAATTTATTCGGTCGGCTTGCGCCGACCGCGCTGCGCTAAAAACGCGCCACGGGCGCGTTTTCTTTACGCTCCGCGTCCTGACGGGTTCGAATCCCTCCTCCTCCGCCGTATTTGCTTGTAAGGGACTCTAAACAAAAAAGCCCCCGTTTTCGGGAGCTTTCTCAACCAAAATGGCGGAGGAGGAGGGATTCGAACCCTCGTGACCTTATACAGGCCAAACGGTTTTCGAGACCGCCGCATTCAACCACTCTGCCACCCCTCCGCGTGGGGTAAAAACAAAGCAGGCTCGAAGGCCTGCTTTGGAATTAACTGGCGGAGAGTCAGGGATTTGAACCCTGGAGACGCTTTTGACGCCTACACGATTTCCAATCGTGCTCCTTCGGCCACTCGGACAACTCTCCGTTAAATGCGAAAGTCAGTATACACGAGGAATCGCAAAGTGCAAACAGAAAAGTTGGCATTTTTTAAAACGCTTGGCCGTGCTTGGCGCTGCAGTGGGGCTTGAGGTCCCAAAAAA
This sequence comes from uncultured Collinsella sp., assembly GCA_900553705.1. Lineage (GTDB taxonomy): Bacteria > Actinomycetota > Coriobacteriia > Coriobacteriales > Coriobacteriaceae > Collinsella. Next base: position 25,715 of record USEK01000002.1, on the reverse strand, counting down.
CGGCTTCCGACCAGCGTGGTTGATCAACTCAATTGTTCAAAAAAGGGTATTCATAAGCGACTTGGCAATGAATTTAAAAATCTTTGGGTGGTGCTGTGGGCCACTGGTATGCATTTTGCGACCACAGCCTTGTGCCCGCTGACCTGCGGCTTGGCTCAGCTTGTCCCCACGGCACCGTATCTTGAACACAGATCCGTCAAGCATTTGGTCAGCATTTGGTTGGAATGCGCATGAAGTGCCGTGTGAGCATGGACATATGTGGAGGTCATGAGGTTGTAGCTGCATATTCTTGCAGCCTAGGAGGTTGAAAGATATTATTACCAAGTCTTTTCCTGCTTCAGGCGCACCTTCACGACCTGAAGCCACATTTGCCCAGAGGAGGTGACAATATGAAGGCTTATGAACTGCTGTTCTTTGTTGACCCGTCGCTCGACCCCGAGACTCGTCTCGCTGTTATGAAGCGTATCGATACCACGATCGCTGAGGGCGCTGGCAAGGTCGACTCCGTTGACGACTGGGGCAAGCGCAAGCTCGCCTACGAGATCAACGACCTCACCGATGGTGACTACACCCTCATCAACTTCCACGCAGATCCTACCCAGATCGCCGAGCTTGATCGCATCCTGCGCATCACCGACGCTGTGGTCCGCCACATGATCGTCCGTCGCGACGACTAGGAGTAAGACTGTCGTTTTGGACTGGGCTTGTGCCCCAAGAGGAAGTAGTGAGTTATGAGCATCAATCGAGTGAACATCACCGGTAACCTCACCCGCGATCCCGAGCTGCGCGCCACCGCCGGCGGAACCCAGGTTCTGTCCTTTGGCGTCGCCGTCAACGATCGTCGCCGTAACGCGCAGACTGGCGAGTGGGAGGACTATCCCAACTTTGTCGACTGCACTATGTTCGGCACCCGCGCCGAGGCCGTGAGCCGTTTCCTGGCAAAGGGAAACAAGGTCGCGATCGAGGGCAAGCTGCGCTACAGCTCTTGGGAGCGCGACGGCCAGCGCCGGAGCAAGCTTGAGGTCATCGTCGATGAGATCGAGTTTATGAGCTCCCGTGGTGGCCAGGGTGGCTACGATCAGGGCGGTTATGCCCCCGCAGCTCCCGCGCCTGCAGCACGTCCTGCCGCACCGGTGGCTACGCCGCCCGCGGTCGACGTCTACGATGAGGACATCCCGTTCTAAGGGTTGTTCACCTATTTTTGAGTGAGAGGCGGCTTCGGTTCGCCGAAGTTGCCAAATGAAAGGTATTTTGACATGGCTAATGATTTTTCTGCACGTCAGCCGCGTCGTAAGTACTGCCAGTTCTGCAAGGAGAACACTGAGTTCATCGACTATAAGGACACTCAGCTTCTCCGTAAGTACATGACCGATCGTGGCAAGATCAAGCCCCGTCGCGTCACTGGCGCTTGCACGCAGCATCAGCATGACATCGCCAACGCCATCAAGCGCGCCCGCGAGATGGCTCTCCTGCCGTACACCGTCCCCGTGGTTTCCTCTCGTGGCAACCGCGACCGCGGCTAAGAAGGGAGACGCATCATGAAGGTTATTCTTCTCGATGAGATCAAGGGCAAGGGCGGCGAGGGTGACGTCGTAGAGGTCGCTCAGGGTTACGCTGAGAACTTCCTGTTCCCCAAGAAGCTCGCTGTTGCCGCCACCAAGGGCAACCTCAAGCAGCTCGACGAGCGTCGCAACAACATCGCCAAGCGCGAGGCCGTCCGTCTGGCTACCGCCAACGAGACCAAGGCTGCCCTCGAGGGCAAGACGGTCACCGTTGACGTCAAGGTCGGCGACGAGGGCATCCTCTTTGGCTCTGTTACCGCCGCTATGATCGCTGACGCCATCAAGGCTCAGCTCGGTATGGACATCGACCGCAAGCGCGTCGAGCTCGGTAAGCCCATCAAGGTTGCCGGTGCCCACACCGTTGCCATCTCGCTGTACCGCGAGATCAAGGCCGAGGTTGTCGTTCTCGTCGGCGTTACCGCCGAGGAGCTCGCTGCCGAGGCTGAGGTCGAGGAGGCCGCTGAGGTCGCCGAGGCCGAGACCGCCGAGGTCGAGACTGAGGCTGCTGCCGAGTAGCATTTGCTGCAACGCAACAATCTTGTTCTAAGAAGGGCGCTCTGGGAAACCAGGGCGCCCTTTTGTTTTTTGCGCTGAGTGAGTGTCATGGTGAACGTTGCGTCGAAGTCCTATATACAGGACCGTTCATCCGTTTGGTTCGGTGATGATTGGCGGCGCGCGGCGCGTTTTGGGACCGTGGCTGATACTATGGATGCTCGCAAGCGATATGAATGAGGATGCTCATGGCATATGACGATAGGGAGACCGGGCTGACGGTCGAGGACCGCGGCTCAAAGTTGGGTCTTCCCCAAAACCAAGATGCAGAGGCCAATGTACTGGCCGCTATGCTGCTATCGCCCGAGGTGGTCGAAGAGGCCCAGGTCGAGCTGCAGCCCGATGACTTCTACCGGCCCATTCATAAGACCATCTATACCGCGATGGTCGATATGTACAACAGCCGCATTCCCATCGACTCCATCTCGCTGATCGATTACCTGCGCAGCATCAACAAGCTCGATGCCGTGGGCGGCGAGGCCTACATTTTGGAGCTGATGGGTCAGACCCTGTCGCTCGTCAACTGGCAGCACCATGCCGCCATCGTCCGTCGCGACTCGATGCTGCGCGAGCTGATCGGTGCCACCAACGAGATCAACGCGCTGGCCTATAACGCCCCTACCGACACCAAGGAGGTCGTGGAGCTGGCCGAGAGCAAGCTGCTCAAGGTCACGGCGCGCGAGGTCAAGTCGAGCTACAAGACGTTGACCGAGTTTATGGTCGAGGCCTATAACGAGGCCGAGGAAGTATGCCAGGCCGGCGGCCAGGCTGCGGGCGTGCCCACGGGTTTCCCGTCGCTCGACCGCATGCTCATGGGTTTTCGCGAAGGCCAGCTCATCATCATCGGCGCCCGTCCTGCCGTGGGTAAGACGTCGTTCGCTCTGAACCTGGCACTTAACGCTGCCGCTGCTGGTTATACCGTCGGCTTCTTCTCACTGGAGATGTCGGGCAAGGAAATTGCCCAGCGTCTGATTTGCGCCTACGCCATGATCTCGATCAGTGACTTCCGCATGGGCCGCATTAGCCCCGAGCAGTGGGCCAATATCAACGAGGCCACGCAGACCTTGTCCAAGCTCGATATTCTGATTGACGATACGCCCGGCACCACAGTGACTGAGATTCGCGCCAAGAGCCGCCGCATGCTCCATAACAAGGAAAAGGCAATCATCATTTTGGACTACCTGCAGCTGGTGAGTCCTCCACCGGGACGCCGCTCCGAGAGCCGTACCGTCGAGGTTTCGGAGATGTCGCGTGGTCTTAAGATTATGGCCAAGGAGCTCAAGATCCCGCTCATCGCGCTGTCACAGCTCTCGCGTCAGGTCGAATCCCGTACCGGCAAGCGCCCGCAGCTTTCCGACCTTCGTGAATCGGGCTCCATCGAGCAGGACGCCGATATCGTCATGTTCTTGGACCGCTCCGCCGACGAGGCCGAAGCCTCGCGCGACGATCGACCCGACGAGGGCGTTACGCGTATCGTCGTGGCCAAGAACCGTTCGGGCCCGATCGGCGACGTCGACCTGATGTTCCTGCCGGCATCCACCAAGTTCTATGAGCTTGATGGGGCACATGCCGAGGAGTAGGACAGGCGCCCGTTGCACGGGTATACTGGGAATGTTTTGTGCTTCTGCGTGCCGGCGTGGCGCGTAGACAGTCCATGAATGTAAGGAGTAAACATGCCGTCAACCGTTTTGGTCGGTGCCCAGTGGGGCGATGAGGGCAAGGGTAAGATTTGCGACCTGGTCGCCGGCGACTTCGATGCCGTCGTGCGCTATTCGGGCGGCAACAACGCCGGTCACACCATCGTCGTCAACGGCAAGAAGTACGGCCTGCACCAGGTGCCCTCCGGCATCATGTATTCCGATCACGTGTCGGTGATCGGTAACGGCTGCGTCGTCAACCCCAAGGTCGTCCTTGAGGAGATCGACATGTTCGAGGCCGACGGCATCACCACCAAGAACCTCAAGATTAGTGGCAACGCGCATGTCATCATGCCGTACCACATCGATCTGGATGGCGCCTTTGAGCAGAAGCTCGGCAAGAAGAACATCGGTACCACCAAGCGCGGCATCGGTCCGTGCTATCAGGACAAGATGGCCCGCATCGGCCTGCGCATGCAGGACATGCTGGACGAGGCACTGTTCCGCGACAAGCTGGAGACCGCTCTTGCCCGCGTGAACCCCGAGCTTGAGCTCATCTACAACCTGCCCACCTACACCGTGGACCAGATTTGCGACGAGTATCTGCCCATGGCCGAGCGCCTGCGCCCCTACATCACCGAGACGAGCTTGCTGCTCAACAACATGATCGACGAGGGTAAGGACCTGCTGTTTGAGGGCGCCCAGGCCACGCTGCTCGACATCGACCACGGCACCTATCCGTACGTGACGTCTTCCAACTGCACCGCCGGCGGCGCCATTACCGGCTCCGGCGTGGGCATGAAGAACGTTGACCGCGTGCTGGGCGTCATGAAGGCCTATATCACCCGCGTCGGTTCGGGCCCCATGCCCACCGAGCTTTCCTATGAGTCCGAGGCCGGCCACACGCTGACCGAGGAGGGCTATGAGTACGGCGTGACCACCGGTCGCCGTCGTCGCTGCGGCTGGTTCGACGGCCCCATCGCCAACTACGCCTCGCGTGTCAACGGCCTCACCGATATCGCCCTGACCAAGCTCGACGTGCTTTCGGCTTTCGACACCATCAAGGTGTGCGTGGCCTACGACGTCGATGGCGAGCGCTACACCAGCGTGCCCGAGCATCAGGTGCGCTTTGAGCATGCCAAGCCCATCTACGAGGAGCTCCCCGGCTGGAAGTGCGACATCACCGGTTGCCGCAGCTTTGATGAGCTGCCGCAGGAGGCTCAGGACTACGTGACGTTTATCGAGGATCTGGCACACACCCGCGTGACGTTCATTGGCGTCGGCGCCGGTCGCGAGCAGATCATCAACCGATTCTGGAAGTAATCGGGACTATTTGGTTATTGCGATATACCCCTTTGCAGCCCAAGCGGGCGGCCGAGGGGTATATTTGCTTGCAAAGGGCTCGCGCGGAGCGGGCCATTCATCCATAGAGGAGGCACCCTTGAAGGCGGACACTCAAACCATCGACATCCTGTTGTTGGGCAGCGGCGGCCGTGAGCATGCTTTGGCAGCTAAGCTCGCAGCATCACCGCGCGCCGGCAAGCTCTACATCGCGCCGGGCAACGGCGGCACCGCGAGCTGCGGCGAGAACGTTGTTCTCGACGACTGCGATCCTGCGGCCGTGGCGGCGTTTGCGCAGAGCCACGGATGCGGACTCGTGGTAATTGGCCCCGAGGCTCCGCTCGTGGCGGGTGTGGCCGACGCCGTGCGCGCGGCGGGTATTCTCTGCTTTGGCCCGGGTGCCGAGGGCGCCCAGATGGAGGGCTCCAAGCTGTTCTCCAAGCAGCTCATGGAGCGCGCGGGCATTCCGACGGCAGCCTACGGCTCGTTTACCGACGAGGCTTCGGCTCTCGCCTACGTGCGCGAGCAGGGCGCCCCGCTGGTCGTCAAGGCCGACGGCCTTGCCGCGGGCAAGGGCGTTATCGTGGCGACCGAACTTGAGCAGGCCGAGGAGGCCGTGCGCGAGTGCTTTGGCGGCACCTTTGGCGATGCCGGCAGCACCGTGGTCATCGAGGAGATGCTGACCGGTCCCGAGTGCTCGCTGCTGGCCTTTACCGACGGCAAGACCGTGCGCCCCATGGCCACTTCGCAGGACCACAAGCGCGCGCTCGAGGGCGACAAGGGCCCCAACACCGGTGGCATGGGCGTCTACAGCCCGGTGCCCATCGTGACCGATGAAGAGCACGCCACGATGGTGGCGGTCATGGAGCAGACCGTGGCCGAGCTTGCTGCCGAGGGCATCGACTACCGCGGCTGCCTGTATGGCGGCTTTATGCTCACCCCCGCCGGCCCCAAGGTGCTGGAGTTCAACGCCCGCTTTGGTGATCCCGAGACTCAGGTTGTGCTGCCGCGCCTTAAGAACGACCTGGTCGAGGTCATGCTCGCCTGCGCCAACTGCGAGCTCGATCAGATTGAGCTCGACTGGCGTGACGAGTGGGCCGTGGCCGTTGTCCTGACGAGCGCGGGCTATCCCGGCAGCTACGAGAAGGGCAAGGTCATCACTGGCATTGAGGATGCCGAGGCCATGGAGAACGTGACCGTGTACCACGCGGGTACTGCCGTGGTGGACGGCCAGCTCGTGACCAATGGTGGCCGCGTGCTTGCCGTGACCGCTCTGGGCGACACGTTTGAGAACGCTCGCAACCTTGCCTACGAGGCTTGCGAGAAGATTGATTTTGAGGGCAAGACCCTGCGTCACGACATCGGCCTGCGCGCGCTGCGCGGCCGCGACGCCTGGGATGCCTAAAATCCGAGAGGAATGAGACGGATGGACGAGAAGAACGAAGAGCTCGTGGACGCGCAGATCGTCGAAGAGGACAGCCGCATGTATGGGCACGCCGAGGGCGAGCCTGGTGGCGAGGTCGCTGACGAGCCGGCGCTGGTGCTGGGCGACGACGACCCGCACGATGCCGAGCTGCACGAGAAGATTCTTTCGGAGGAGTGCGCCTGGAAGGGCAAGATCCTCGACGTCCACCGTCTTGAGGTTGAGCTGCCCAACGGTCGCCGCAGCGCCCGCGATATCGTTCGCCATCCGGGTGCGGCGGCCGTCGTGGCGCTGACCGAGAGCGGCAAGATCGTACTGGTGCGTCAGTACCGCACCGCCATCGACCGCGTGACGGTCGAGATTCCCGCCGGCAAGCTCGATCCAGGCGAGGATCCGCTCGATTGCGCCAAGCGCGAACTGCATGAGGAGACGGGCTTTAGGGCTGGTCGTATTCGCTTTTTGACGTCGATTGTCACGTCCTGCGGTTTTTGCGATGAGATCATCCGCATCTACTTGGCTACCAAGCTCGAGTTTGATGCGCCCAACCCCGATGATGACGAGTTTGTCAACGTGGACCTGGTGCCGCTGCACGAGCTGATCGACGCCGTGCTCGACGGCAAGATCGAAGACGCCAAGACCGTCGTAGGCGCGCTTGCCTGCGACAGCATCGCGCACCGCTTGGGTGGGGCCGAGCTCTAGGTTACGCGGTTTTACCAAACCGCGTAACGAGTCGACGCTGCAAACGCCCCTAAGCGGCAATCTGCCTTTCAATCGTCGCTCGCGTACCGAAGTACGCGTCGCTCCTCTTTCAAGGCACCTTGCTCGCTTAGGGACGTTTTCGCTGACGCTGCCAGAACATCGGCGTTATGCTTGTTGGGACGCTTTGTTTTCAGCCTGACCGGTTCAACCGGATTTCTCACGCTATTTATTTCTCTTCGAGGATTGCATGTTTAAAAGGTTTCTCTCGTATTACGAGCCCCAGACGGGGCTTTTTGTTGCCGATACTGTTTGTGCTCTGGTGCTTGCTGCCATTGACCTTGCGTTTCCTATTATTCTGCGCAATCTGACCGGCGGGTTGTTTACCCAGGGTCAGGCTGCCATTATGCAGGCGCTCGGTATGATTGCGGTGGGACTGGTGCTGATGTATGCCATCCGCTGCGCCTGCCGCTACTTTGTGAGCTATTGGGGTCACGTGATGGGCGCGCGCATGGAGTCCAAGATGCGCGAGGACCTGTTCGACCAGTATGAGCGCTTCAGCTTTGCGTACTTCGACCGCAACAGCTCGGGCGACATGATGAGCCGCGTGGTCAACGACCTGTTCGATATCTGCGAGGCGGCGCATCACGTGCCCGAGTGGATCATCATCTGCGGCATCGAGATTATCGGCTCGTTTGTGATCCTCTTTACCATCGCCCCGGTGCTGGCGCTCGCCATGGCCGTGGTGACGGCGGCGTTTTCGGCCATCATGTTTTGGCAGAACATGCGCATGCGCGAGGTCTTTAGCGACAACCGCAAAAAGATCAGCGGCATCAATGCGCAGCTGCAGGATTCGCTGGCGGGCATGCGCGTGGTCAAGAGCTTTGCCAATGAGGAGACCGAACGCTTCAAGTTCCGCGCCTCAAACAATCGCTATCTTTCGTCCAAGGAGAACATGTATCACGCCATGGGCGTCTATACCGCGACGTATGGCCTGCTTTCGGGTGTGCTCTATGTGATCGTGGTGCTGCTGGGCGGCTGGCTGGTCGCCCAGGGGCAGCTGCAGGCGGTCGATATGGCGACCTTTGCACTCTATATTTCGCTGTTCTGCACGCCGCTCGAGACACTCGTCAATTCGGCCGAAACGTATCAGAAGGCTATCGCCGGCTTTAAGCGTATGGACGAGGTGCTCTCGACCGCGCCGGATATCCAGGACAAGCCGGGCGCTACGGATCTGCAGGTGACTGCCGGCGCCGTGGAGTATCACGACGTGTGCTTTAACTACGAGGATGTTGAGCTGGGCGAGGGCGATGCCGACGAGCGTCCCGTTATCGACCATATGGACCTGTCCATCAAGCCCGGGCAGACCATCGCTTTGGTTGGCCCTTCGGGCGGTGGCAAGTCCACGACCTGTTCGCTGCTGCCGCGCTTTTATGACGTGGCCGCCGGATCCATTAGCATCGACGGCCAGGACGTGCGCGATGTGACGCAGCAGAGCCTGCGTCGCGCCATCGGCCTGGTGCAGCAGGATGTCTATCTGTTTGACGGCACGATTGGCGAGAACATCGCCTACGGCAAGCCGGGCGCTACGGCAGGAGAGATCGCCGAGGCCGCCCGTCGCGCCAACATCGATGCCTTTATCGAGTCGCTTCCACAGGGCTATGACACGGTCGTGGGCGAGCGCGGCAGCCGTCTTTCGGGCGGACAGAAACAGCGCGTTGCCATCGCGCGTGTGTTTCTCAAGAATCCCAAAATCTTGATCTTGGACGAGGCGACGAGTGCTTTGGATAACGAGAGCGAGGAGGCGGTCCAGGAGTCGCTCGAAGAGCTGGCACGCGGCCGTACCACAATCATCATCGCCCACCGTCTCTCGACCATTAAACACGCCGATGAGATTGCGACCGTTGAGCATGGTCGCGTTGTGGAACGTGGCACGCATGAACAGCTTCTCGCCCGTGGCGGCACCTATGCCCGTTACTATCGAATGCAGTTCGAAGGTGCGCGTGCGCACGAGCTCGACTGATTGATATGACAGGAAGTTTATGGCTGACAAGAACCCTTTGACTCCGGAAGAAGTGACGGAGTTATTCTCCGAAATCGATGCATCCGGTGTCTTGGATCCCACGCTTGCCAAAAAGCGAACCGAGCGCATGCGTGAGAAGGAGGCTGCGGCCAAGCGCGGTGACAAAGCGGCGCTAGCGCAGCTGCGCAGCGAGGACCGCGCGAGCCAGGCAAAACATATCGACCCGCTGTCCGAGGATGATCCTTCGGGTTCGCAGGTGAGTCATACCATTACGAAGACCGCGATGGCCGTGGTCATTGGTATTTTGGTGCTGATCGTGGGCATGCAGATTGGCTACGGCGTGATGCGTCGCCTGAACACCGCCAACCTGTCCGAGAGCGTTTCGGTCGATACCGTTTCGACGGCGCTGAAGGGCGGCCTTGAGTGGGGCAACGGCTTTACGCAGTTCCCGCTCGACTTTACCGTCGATGAAGCCGATGAGCGTACGGGCACGGTCGAGGTGACGGTGTTGGACACATCGTCTGCCAACGAGCTCGAGCTGCTGTCCAACGGGCAGATTCAGGCCGCGGCGCTTGCGACCAACGCGTTGCTCAACGATAAGATCGACCGCGTGGTGTATAACGTTCACGCCTATATCGACGAGGATAGCAACATTCAGCACGATTCCTTCTTTGGCATGTTTCCCGCCCAGGGCCACCAGAGCGCCATCCTGACGTTCGTGTGGACCAAGAGCTCATCCAACGCTACGAGTATCGACTGGAAGATGCGCATCGTGAGTATGGATGACACCATCGCCGAGCGCATTCAGAAGCAGGTGAACTCGGTGTCGTCGTTGATTGAGGACCCGGTGGTGAGCCAGACCAAGATTGACGAGGAAAAGGCCGAACGTGACCTGGAGCATCGTCTGCATGGCCGCGAGATTTTCCGCGGCGGCAAGCCCGATCGCACACCGTCCGAACTGCTGGAGCAGGACAAGATAAAATAAGACGCCATCATCCCGCGTGAGCCACAAGCCCCGCGGGATGATTTTTCCGGGACGGGGATTAAAAAATCATTATGCATAGAAAGTCATAATTATCATTTCGTAAACATTTCGATGAAATTAACGCCATGAGGCATGCTTGCGGTTACAATACCGCGAGGCCTAACTACACACCTTTAAGCCGGTCCTGTGAGACCGGGAAGGAGAATTATGGCGAACAACCATACCGCGGGCGCTGCCGCCCGCACCTTCGCGCCCAGCGAGCTTTGCCAGCGTATGCTGGCCAAAACCAGCAAGGGCGCCTGCGGTCCCTGTATCCTGTATCTTGAGGATGGGACCATTTTTTATGGACGTGCATGCGGCGCCGAGGGCACCGCGACCGGCGAAGTCTGCTTCAACACCTCGCTTGAGGGCTACTTTGAGGTCATGACCGACCCGAGTTATGCCGGCCAAATTGTAACCATGACCTATCCGCAGATCGGCAATTACGGTATCGACGAGACCGATGTCCAGTCGGCCTTCCCCGGCGACGCCGTGCGCTCTGCGAGCGCTCCGGCTATGCGCGGCATGATCGTTCGCGACATGTGCGCCACGCCTTCTAACTGGCGCTCGGCCGTCAGCGTGCCGGAGTACCTGCGCGCTCACGGCATCGTCGCTATCGAGGGTGTCGACACCCGCGCTCTGGTGCGCCATCTGCGCGACAATGGTTCCAAGATGGGCATTATCTCGACAGAGATCTTCGACGTCGACGAGCTCGCCGAGCGTCTGGACGCAGCGCCCACGCTGGTGGGCGAGAACCTGGTCAAGACCGTGAGCTGTCCCGCGCCTCACGAGTTTGTGGCCGCCGACCTGCCTGCCACGCATGGCTTTGCGCTTGTGGCTGCCGCTCCTGCCCGTCACAACGTGGTCGCCTACGACTGCGGTGTGAAGCGCGGTATTCTGGAGGGCCTGGTCCGTGCCGGCTGCGACCTCACCGTCGTGCCGTGGGATACGCCCGCGAGTGAGGTGCTCGACATGAATCCTGATGGCGTCTTTTTGTCCAACGGCCCCGGCGACCCCGATGCCGTGGTGGAGACCTACGAGCAGGTGCAGCAGCTGATCGGCAAGGTGCCGGTCTTTGGTATTTGCCTGGGTCACCAGATGATCAGCTTGGCCTGCGGCGCCCAAATGGAAAAGCTTAAATTCGGTCACCGTGGCGGTAACCAGCCGGTTATGAATCTGGTGAGCCGTCGCGTGGAGATCACCGCGCAAAACCACGGCTTTGGCCTGCTGTTCCCCAGTCTGGGCAAACTGATTCCGGAGCTTTCCGGCGGCGAAACCGAGCATGCGGCCGATGGCGACCTGCGCGCCTGGGTGCGTCGCGGCGTCGCGCCGGTCGTGATGAACGAGCGCTTTGGTCGCATTCGCCTGACACATGTGAACCTCAACGACGGCACCGCCGAGGGCATCCAGCTGCTCGACGCCCCGTGTTTCTCGGTCCAGTACCACCCCGAGGCTTCGCCCGGCCCCACCGATGCCCACTATCTCTTTACCGCCTTTACGCGACTCATGGACGGCGAGGAGAACTACCTGGACATCGACACCGCGAAGGACCGCCTCGCCGGCTGGAATTTCGCCGAGTCCGAGAACGCTGCGACCGAGGAGAACTAACATGCCTAAACGTACTGACATCAAGCGCATCCTCGTTATTGGTTCGGGCCCCATCGTTATTGGCCAGGCCTGCGAGTTCGACTACTCCGGCGCCCAGGCCTGCAAGGTGCTCAAGGAGGATGGCTTTGAGGTCATCCTGGTCAACTCCAATCCGGCGACCATCATGACCGACCCGGGCTTGGCCGACCGCACCTATGTTGAGCCTATCACCGCCGAGTTTATCGAGCGCGTGATCAAGAAAGAGCGCCCGGACGCGCTGCTGCCCACGCTGGGCGGCCAGACCGGTCTGAACGCCGCCGTCGAGCTGGCAAAGGACGGCACGCTCGACAAGTACGGCGTCGAGATGATCGGCTGCGACCTGGCCGCTATCGAGCGCGGCGAGGACCGCAAACTCTTTAACGAGGCCATGGCCGAGATTGGCCTGGAGGTCGCGCGCTCGGGCTATGCCTACAGCGTGGCCGACGCCGAGACTATCGCCGAGCGCGTGGGCTATCCCTGCGTACTGCGCCCGAGCTTTACCCTCGGCGGCGCCGGCGGCGGCATCGCTCACACCCACGAGGAGCTCGTCTCCATCGTGAGCCAGGGCCTCGAGCTCTCGCCCGCCCACGAGGTGCTGGTCGAGGAGTCTATCGAGGGCTGGAAAGAGTATGAGATGGAGGTCATGCGTGACCACGCCGGCAACGGCATCATCGTGTGCTCCATCGAGAACCTCGACCCCATGGGCGTGCATACCGGCGACTCCATCACCGTGGCGCCGGCGCAGACGCTCTCCGACCTTGAGTATCAGCGCATGCGCGTGGCCTCGCTCGCCATTCTTGAGAAGATCGGCGTCGAGACCGGTGGCTCCAACGTGCAGTTTGCCGTGAACCCCAACACCGGCCGCCTGATCGTCATCGAGATGAACCCGCGCGTGAGCCGCTCGTCCGCGCTGGCCTCCAAGGCCACGGGTTTCCCCATTGCCAAGGCCGCCGCGCGTCTGGCCGTGGGCTATACGCTCGACGAGATCGTCAACGACATCACCAAGGCTACGCCCGCCTGCTTTGAGCCCACGATCGACTACTGTGTGGTCAAGGTGCCGCGCTTTGCCTTTGAGAAGTTCAAGGGCACCGACCCCACGCTCACCACGCGCATGAAGGCCGTGGGCGAGATTATGGCGATCGGCCGCACCTTTGAGGAGGCCTTCGGCAAGGCCATGCGCTCACTGGAGGACGGGCATCAGGGCATTTGTGCCGGTGGCAAGGAAGGTGCCGACAAGCTGAGCGACGATGAGCTCGCTCAGGCCGTGGCAACCCCGACCGAGCATCGCATCTTCTTTGTGGTCGAGGCCCTGCGCCGCAGCTGGGACGTTGCGCGTATCCATGCCATTTGCGGCATCGACCCGTGGTATCTCAACCGCATCAACGACATGGTGCAGGTCCAGGAGAGCATCCGCGGCCTGCGTGTGGAGGATATCGACGCCGACGCGATGCGCCTGCTCAAGCAGTACGGCACGAGCGACGCCGAGATTGCCGCGCTGACCGGCTCGGACGAGCGCTTTGTGCGCGCCTATCGCAAGGGTCTGGGCGTGGTTCCCAGCATGAAGACGGTCGATACCTGCGCTGCGGAGTTTTCGAGCGCCACGGAGTACCACTACAAGACGTACGAGAACATCTACCGCACGAGCCCGGATGCCAAGAAGTGCGTGGCTCCCGACGAGACCACGCCGGCGGACAAGCCCAAGGCGATGATCCTGGGCGCCGGCCCCAACCGCATTGGCCAAGGTATCGAGTTCGATTACTGCTGCGTGCACGCGAGCTACGCACTGGCGGCTCGCGGCTTCGAGACCATCATAGTCAACTGCAACCCCGAGACCGTTTCGACTGACTACGACACCTCGGACCGCTTGTACTTTGAGCCGCTCACCTACGAGGACGTCATGGACGTTATCGATGTCGAGCGCCCCGACGGCGTCGTGGTGACGCTCGGTGGCCAGACCCCGCTTAAGCTGGCGCGCATGCTCGAGGAGAGCGGCGTGAACATTATGGGCACCAAGCCCGATGCCATCGACTTTGCCGAGGACCGCGAGCGCTTCGCCGCTCTGCTCGACAAGCTGGGCATCATGTACCCGCCGGCGGGCCAGGCCACCTCGTTTGAGGAGGCCGAGGCCGTGGCCGCGCACATCGGCTATCCGCTGCTGGTGCGCCCGAGCTATGTGCTGGGCGGCCGCGGCATGATGATCGCCTACGATGCCGAGCATCTGCGCGATTACATGGCCGAGGCTGCGCGCATTAGCCCCGACTACCCGGTGTACCTGGACCGCTTCCTGGAGGGTGCGATCGAGTCCGACGTCGACGCCCTGTGCGATGGCGAAGAGGTATACATCGGCGGCATCCTGGAGCATATCGAGGAAGCCGGTATTCACTCCGGCGACTCCGCGACCTGCATCCCGCCGTTCAGCTTTAGCGAGAGCCTGCAGGCGAAGCTCCGCGAGACCACGCGCCGCATCGCGATGGCGCTGGGCGTGCGCGGTCTGGTCAACGTGCAGTACGCCATTAAGGGCGAGACCGTTTACGTGATCGAGGCCAACCCGCGCGCCAGCCGTACCGTGCCGTTTATCTCCAAGGCCACCGGCGTGCCGCTGGCCAAATGCGCGGCGCGCATCATGGCAGGCGATTCCATCGCGAGCTTGGGCCTGCCGAGCGACGAACGTCAGCTGGACTGGTTCTGCATGAAGGAAGCCGTTATGCCCTGGGGTCGTTTCCCGGGCGCCGACGTCATCCTGGGGCCCGAGATGAAGTCGACGGGCGAGGTCATGGGTATCGCTAAGAGCTATCCCGAGGCATACGCCAAGACGCAGCTGGCGATCGACTACAGGCTGCCCGACCCGAGCGCCGGCAAGGTATTCATCAGCGTGTGCGACCGCGACAAGCGCCACATCCTTTCGGTCGCGCGTATCCTGCGTTACCTGGGCTTTGACATCTGCTCCACCGAGGGTACGGCGCGCGTGCTGCGTGGAGGCAACGTGACGTGCGAGATCGTGGAGAAGATTAGCGGCCCGCACGACGGCGAGCGCCCCAACATCGGCGACCTCATCGCCGATGGCAAGATCGCGGTGATCATCAACACGCCGTACGGTCCGGGCTCGCGCGGCGACGGCTATCTGCTGCGCACCGAGGCGGTGCGACGCGGTGTGACCTGCGTGACCGCGATGTCTGCCGCCAACACGTATGTGAGTGCCATCGAGGCGGTGCGCGAGGACCAGCAGGGTCACGGCAGCGCCAACGACATGGGCATGGACGTCATCGCCCTGCAGGACCTGCCGCAGTACACGGTGTAGATTGAGCTGGCCGGCCGGGGCGGAGGGGGCTGAGTTTCTCACTGAGCGACTCTGCTTGCAGCCGGAGCGAAGGGGGAAACTCAGCCCCTCCGCCCCGGCCTACGGTGACTCGGTTGCACCGTGTGCTGCCGAAGGGGCTTTGCGCGATGACTAGGGCTGAATAAAAAGTGAGTGTGGGCAGAGCCCACGTTTTGTATGGGGTCCTCCGGTGAATTGCATTCACCGGAGGACCTTTTTGTGGCTGGCTGAGAGTGCCGCTGGACAGTTAGTTCAGATTTGTATTTTTGTGAGGGTGGAAAAGGCCGATTTGAGCTCAAATGAGTCGTTCTTGGCGGTCTGATGCGACAAGGATGCGCAGTCAGGAATGAGAAAAGGGCGTTATTGGGTCTAAAACGGCTTCAAAACGATACGTTTGCACGTAAGGACCCGGCCAAAAAATACAAATCTGAACTAACTGTCCACCATCCTCCGTCAACCTCTCATTCCAAACCAAATCAGCCAACGTACGTCATAGCAATCTCCGGTAGGTCGCAGGGCGGCGGTCGAGCTTTTCTCTCGGGAAACTTCGCGAAGCCCAGTTCCCGAGGGAAAGGTATGGTCTGTGTAATACCAGATAAACAGTACATTTTTGCTAGATTGGTATTTGACTGAAGAACCAATTGGTATGGCTTATTAAGCCCACCTTGCCGCTGACGCTCATTTTACTGCCGCTGGTGGACTTCCGAACTTGGTTGCGCAAGTGCTCCCATATATTGATATGACCTAGTAGGTGGCTATCTGGTTACTACCAGTTGGCCCCTTGGTAACGGGTGGCCCCATTGTGCGGAATGTACCGAACATCCCCGTTTGATACGTTTTCCCATGCTGCCGGGGGGCGTCCTCGGCACCTCAGCATCTCGGAAGAAAGGAGACCAGGTGCGCAGGAATTCCATTTTTACGAAACGGTGGGTGAAGGGAAGCGCGGTCCTCGTTGCCACTGCAGCGACGCTCGTGTTTGCCAATCCCCAGCAGGCGATTGCCACGCCACTCAAGGGCGTCGACTCGGCGACCGTGTCCCAGTCTGCCTCGAATGTCGTCGACATCGATTTCGCTGACGGCATCAAGGGCCGTATTACGTTCCTCGAGGACGGTATTTTCCGTTATAACGTCGACCCCAAGGGTGAGTTTTCCGAGTACGCCACGCCGCGCAGTAAGTCCCACACGGCTAAGATCCAGGCTCAGCCCGATACCTCGGACACCTACAGCAAGCCGAGTGCGACGGTTGCCGACAAGGGCGACACTATCGAGATCACCGGCGGAAAGGCGACCGTGATCCTGGACAAGGCGACTGGCAAGATGAGTATCAAGTCAGGCGACCGTGTCGTGGTTTCCGAGTCCGCGTCCCTCGACCTTGATAAGAAGGGTACCGTCCAGACGCTCGCCAAGGAGAAGTCCGAGAACTTCTTTGGCGGCGGCACCCAGAACGGACGCTTCCTGCACACCAACCAGACCATCGCCATCTCCAACACGAACAACTGGACCGATGGCGGCGTTGCCTCGCCCAACCCGTTTTATTGGACGAGTGACGGCTACGGCGTGCTCCGAAACACGTTTGCAGAGGGTTCCTACGACTTCGGTTCCACGGACTCATCGACGGTCACGACTTTGCACAGCGAGAATGAGTTTGATGCCTACTACTTCGTGGCGACCAACGAGGGAGCTTCGAACGTGGCAACTGAGATGCTGCAGGACTACTACAAGGTGACCGGTAACCCGGTACTGCTGCCCGAGTACGGGTTCTACCTTGGTCATCTTAATGCCTATAACCGTGATGGCTGGTCAACGACCTCGGGTCAAAAGAAGTGGGAGACCAAGGGCAGCAAGTCCTCGAGCGAGAAGGGCGACGTTAAGTACGAGTCTGGCATGTCGACGGGCTACAAGCTCGACGGCACACTTGCGGCCGAGACGCTCAACGGTGAGGGCCCTACGGTTGATACCGAGAACATGAAAGCGACCGATTTCGACCGCCAGTTCTCTGCTCGGCAGGTTATCGATGACTACGAGGACAGCGACATGCCGCTCGGCTGGTTCCTGCCGAACGACGGCTACGGCGCCGGCTATGGCCAGAACGGTTACTACAAGACCGGCGGCGTCAACTCCGACGGAGCGAGCTCGGCCGACCGTCTTAACGCTGTGCGTGCCAACGTCGACAACCTTAAGAAGTTCACCGAGTATGCCAACTCAAAGGGTGTGAGCACGGGCTTGTGGACCCAGTCCAACCTTGAGCCCGACAGCAACCCTGAGACCCCGTGGCATCTGCTTCGCGACTTCGACGCCGAGGTCAAGACGGGAGGCATCACTACCCTTAAGACCGACGTTGCCTGGGTTGGATCTGGCTACTCCTTTGGTCTTAATGGCATCAAGACAGCTTATGACACGGTGACGACCGGCGCTAACAAGCGCCCCAACATCATCACGCTCGATGGTTGGGCCGGCACGCAGCGCTTTGGTGGCATTTGGACCGGCGACCAGTATGGCGGTAACTGGGAGTACATTCGCTTCCATATCCCCACGTATATCGGTCAGAGTCTTTCGGGCAACCCCAACATCGGCTCCGACATGGACGGCATCTTTGGCGGCGACCCCATCATCTCTGCGCGTGACTACCAGTGGAAGACGTTCACGCCCTCTATGCTCGACATGGACGGTTGGGGCACCTACCGTAAATCGCCCATGACGCACGGCGATCCCTACACAGGCATCTCGCGCTTCTATCTCAAGCTCAAGGCGCAGCTCATGCCCTATATCTACACGAGCGCGGCCTCGGCGGCCAACATCGACACGGGTAACGGCGATGCCGGCCTGCCCATGATCCGCGCCATGCTGCTTTCTGACAACTCCGAGTACGCCGCAAGCACTTCGACGCAGTACCAGTATATGTTCGGTGAGAACTTCCTAGTGGCACCGGTGTATCAGGATACCCAGGCAGATGAGAACGGCAACGACATTCGCAATGGGATCTACCTCCCCAACTACGGCACCGACGAGAATCCCACCATCTGGATCGATTACTTCTCGGGTAAGCAGTATCGCGGCGGCCAGGTTCTCAACAACTACGAGGCTCCGCTTTGGAAGCTGCCGCTGTTTGTGAAGGCCAACGCTATCGTGCCGATGTACGCCGAGAACAACAACCCCGAGGCAGTGAGCGACACCAACACCAAGGGTACCGACCGCAGTCAGCGTATCGTCGAGTTCTTCGCCACCGAGGGCGACGGCACCTTTACGCAGTACGAGGACGACGGCTCCTCCATCGAAAACAACACGACTGAGGACGATTCCTACGGCACGATCGACAATATCTCCTACGGTGAGCATGTGAGCACCGTCTACAGCTCCAAGGCCGCAGGCGGCACCGCGACCTTTACCGCCGAGGCCTCGCAGGGCGGCTACAACGGCTACGACTCCAACCGCACCACGACCTTCGTGGCCAATGTGTCCGCCAAGCCCACGAGCGTCGTCGCCAAGAACGGCGGATCCGCACTCAACGTGGTTGAGGTCAACTCGCAGGAGACCTTTGACGCCGCGACCCCCGAGGCCGGCCAGGCGGTCTACTTCTACAGCAAGACCCCCAACCTCAACCACTACGGCAGCGATGCGGACGGCACCGAGGCCGAGCAGGGCGAGAGCTTCAACAACACCAAGATCACCACGAACCCCAAGGTCTACGTCAAGTTCGCGAAGACCGATGTTGCTGCAGCGGCGCAGACGCTTGAGCTGGGCGGTTTCGTGAACGCCGACGCAACGCTCACAGCCGATCGCCTCAACGAGAACCTCTCCGCACCCACGAACCTTGCTGCCCCCGAGGACGTCACGACCCCAACGAGCATCAAGCTCACCTGGGGAAAGGTCGATGGTGCTACCTCCTACGACCTTAAGGTCGACGGCACTGTGTTTGCCGTGGGTGATGCGGCCGAGTTCACGCACACCGACCTCGCCTACAATAGCAAGCACACCTACCAGATTCGTTCGCGCAACGCCGAGGGTTACTCCGCCTGGAGCGATGTGCTCGAGGCGAACTCCGCACTCGATCCGTGGCGGAACGTCCCCGACGCCGAGCAAATCACCTGGGAGGGCTCACTTTACGGCAGCCATAAGGCCGAGCTCGCCTTCGACCATGAGTTCCAGTCGGGCGACGGCGGTTTCCACTCCGGTGGCAACGATCTGGGCAAGGCGCTTACCGTTGACTATGGACGCGCTTACAAGCTCGATAAGCTCGAGTACTATCCGCGCGATGACGCCGGCAACGGCACTGTGACCAAGATGCGTGTTGAGACGAGTCTCGATGGCGTCCACTGGACGAGCCAGGAGGTCGATTGGGCACGTTCCGCTGATTGTAAGACGGTAGCGTTTGACGGCACCGTGGCCGCCCGTTACGTGCGCATGACACCGCTCGCCTCGGTCGGCAATTTCTTCTCCGCGTCCGAGATTGCCATCTACAAGACCGACGGCACGGATGGCTTCGCCGTGGGCTCCAACCTCAACAAGGCCACGATCTCCGACGGAGACTACTCCAACATGAAGAACTACCTGGGCCTCGAGAATCGCGAGCCCGATACCCCGACGTTCGGTTCGCAGATCCGCGACCACTTCGCCGACCTCAACGATAACGGCGTTTACGACGTCTACGATTACTCGTTCACCATGGCGGGTCTTGACGGTGGCACTAAACAAAAGGGCAAGGTCGCAGGTTCGCTCGCGGTGATACCGAGCAAGACCGAGGTCGAGGCTGGTGATGAGATCACCGTTGATGTCTATGCGGCCGACGCCAAGAACGTCAACGCCCTGGGCGCTCTCGTCAACTTCAAGAGCGACCAGTTCGAGTTTGTGTCCGAGAGCATCGCGCAGGACGGCTCGACTGCCGGCATGGAGAACCTGTCTCGCGAGAAGGTCCAGTTCGCGGACAGAACGCAGACTATCAATCTCGCCTTTGCCAACCGCGGCGATGGCAAGCTCTACAACGGTACCGGCGCGGTGGCGAGTTTCAAGCTCAAGGCCAAGACCGCCGGCAAGGTCGAACTGCCCTCGACATCTTGGCTCATCGGTCCGGCATGCGACGCGCTTGAGTTTGCGAGCGACGGCACGGTGACGATGCCGGATGTTCCTCAGCCAACGGTCGCCGAGTACGGTCAGGATGCCTTCAACATCACGATGACCAACGATGAGCTCACGACCGACGACGGGACCAACGTCGAGAAACTTATCCAGCAGAAGAGCTATAACGCGCTGTTCGATAATAACGAGGGCGACAACGGCTTTGAGTTCCTATGGGACTGGAGCGGCAACTGGGACAGCGAGGGTAAGCTTCCGAGTTACGTGAAGCTTCCCACCACGATGACATTCGCATTTAAGACGCCGTCGAAACTCGATAGTGTCGAGGTCGTTAACCGCAACGGTGGCAACGGAACCGTGCAGAAGATCAAGGCTGTCGTGACGTTCGAGGATGGCTCGACCCAAGAGTTCGCGGGCGGGGAGTACGATTCCTTCCGGGCTCGCTACGCCTTTGGCCTCTCTGCCGAGAACAAGGGCAAGAAGGCGACCAAGGTCGAGGTCACGCCGCTTGAGGCATCGGGTGACCAGATGCTCACACTGCGTGAGGTCAACTTCAACTACACGCAGGGTGTCGAGGCCATCGAGGGTGTCGAGCTAGGCAAGAACCAGACCGAGTTCTTTGAAGGCGACGTTACGCTCGTCGACGCCAAGGCCACGCCTGAGAGCGCCGGCTACCCCTATGTGACGGTCGAGAGCTCCGACCCCTCCGTGGTAAGCGTCTCCGCTGTTCAGGCTGGCGATAGCGTGAGCTACTACCTGCGTGCCAACAAGGCCGGCAAGGCAAAGATCACGGTGGCGTCGGTACTCGACCCCTCCAAGACCGCATCCTATGAGGTCGAGGTCAAGGCTGGTGTCGATACCTCTGCGCTCGTGGCAGCGCTTTCCAAGGCCATGGGCTACAGCGAGTCCGTCTACACTAAGGATTCCTATGCAGCTCTCACCACTGCGGTCGAGGCGGCTCGGAAGCTCCTCGACGGCGGCCAAGGCAGCTATAGCAAGAAGGATGTCGCAGACGCCACAGCCAAGATCGAGAAGGCAATCGACGGCCTCAAGATGCGCCCTGTCGATGAGAAGATTCTCATCAACACGCCCGAGAACCGCAAGAACGTCAAGGTGGCCGGCTTCTCGAGTGAGGCCGACTACGAGGGCAGCAACGCCGTCAACGCTCTCGACGGCGACGAGCGGACGCTTTGGCACAGCGACTGGGCCCATGGGACCGGTATGCCCCAGTATCTGAGTGTCGACCTGGGCCGCGACTACGATCTCACCGACGTTACATTCCTGCCGCGCCAGGACGGCGGCACTAACGGCGATATCTTCGAGGCCGAGATACTGGTCTCCGACACTGCCGACGGTTATGAGATGGGCACCGCCGTATCGATGGGTACGTTTGCCTTCGACAACGACGGCCACGTACTCACCGACCGTGGCGACTGGAAACAGATGAGCTTTGGCGCCGCGCGCGGTCGCTACGTGACCGTCAAGGTGATTCACGCCGGCGGTGGCGACGTCGATGCCTACTGCAGCGTGGCGGAGCTCAAGTTCTACGGTACGGCCGTTCCCGATCCGGTGTCGAAGGATGATCTCGCTACCGCGATCGAAAAGGTTGATGCCGAGGTTGCTGCCGGCGACCTCAAGGCCGGTGACTACACCGAGGCCTCCTGGACGGCGCTCGAGAACGCCCTGGCGAGCGCCCGCGCCATCTTGAGCGACGAGAACGCCACGCAGGACGAGGTCGACCAGGCGCTCAGGGCGCTCGAGAGCGCCCGCGGCGCGCTCGAGAAGACCCCGGTGGCCCCGGTCGAGAATCCGACTAAGAAGCAGCTCAAGGCCCTGGTCAAGCAGGCGAAGGAGACTGACACCAGGGGCAAGACGGCCGAGTCTGTCAAGGCCCTGACGGATGCCATTACCTACGCCGAGGACGTCTTGGGTGATGAGAATGCTTCCGACACCCAGCTCCAGGCGGCCTATGACCAGCTCAAGCTGGCTATTGAGAGCCTCAAGGATGCCGATTCCGGCAATCAGGGCGGCTCGGGCAACCAGGGTTCCGGCAATGGCTCGAACGGCGGCAACCAGGCGGGCAAGCCCGCAGGCGACAAGGCCCAGGGCAGCAAGAAGAACGGTTCGGCGATTCCCAATACCGGAGACCAGACGGCGGCGACCGTCGCGACCGTCGGTGGTCTTGGCGCCATCATCGCCGCGATCGGCGCTCTCTTCCATCGTCGCAGCAAGGCTAAGTAGCCCCAGCAACAGCTAAGCAAGCGTGCCCGCCGTCCCACCCAAGGACGGTGGGCACGCTTTTTGAATGTGGGCGGAAAGCTCCGACCCTTCGGCCTTAATCTCGCAAAGCGTTCCGTCTCCCGCCGAACACATCAGCATCGGCAGCTATACTACTCTCAGTAGTTAAGGGTCGCGGATTCGCCGCGTCACCGCTCTCAACAGGAGGTCTTTGTTTATGGCAGATCAGAAGCCGGTTGTCGGGATCATCATGGGCTCCAAGTCCGATCTGGGCGTTATGGAAGGTTGCACCGCCGAGCTCGAGGCGCTAGGCGTGCCCTATGAGCTCGTGATTGCAAGCGCGCACCGTACGCCGGCGAAGGTCCATGAGTGGGCCTCGACTGCTGCTGACCGCGGCATCAAGGTGATTATCGCTGCTGCCGGCAAGGCTGCTCACCTGGGCGGTGTCGTGGCGGCCTTTACGCCGCTGCCGGTCATCGGCGTGCCTATGAAGACGAGCGATCTGGGTGGTATGGACTCGCTGCTGTCGATGGTGCAGATGCCCTCGGGCGTGCCCGTTGCCTGTGTGGCCATTAACGGTGCCAAGAACGCTGCCATCTACGCCACGCAGATTCTGGGCGCCTGCGACCCCGAGTACCGCAAGGTTATCGAAAAGATGAAGCAGGAGATGGCTGACGCCTAAGCGTTCCGCCGTTTCACCGCAGTATAAGGAGAGCCATGTCCGATTATCAGGGAAAACGATTCAAGGCTTCTCAGATTCCCGATCCGTCGAAGCCGGGTGCTGCCCGTGCGGCACAGCAGGGTCGGACATCCTCTCCTCAGCAGCCGCGCGCGCCGCGCCCCGTGACACCGGCGACGCATCGTCGACAGGACGCGCCGGCCGCATATCGTCCTTCGTCTTATAGCTCCGCTAAGAAGCCGCCCCGGTCTTCATCGCATGCCGCGCCGTCGGATTGCACCGAGCTGCCGCGTAAGAAGCGCCGCTCCATCATTCCTATCCTGCTCATCATCATCGGTATCGGCCTGATTGTCGCCGCCGCCGCTATCTTTATTAATGCCCAGATTGGCTATAAGCAGGCGAGCGATTCGTATCAGAAAATCGAGAAGCAATATGTAAGCGATAAGGACGCCAGCGGCGTGCCGATTATCAACTTTGATGCGCTTGCTCAGACGAATCCCGAGATTGTGGGTTGGATTTACGTGCCGGGAACCAACATCAACTATCCCGTGGTGCAGACCAACAACAACTCCAAATACCTCAACACGTTGTTTGATGGCACGTCCAACGCGTCCGGCGCCATTTTCCTGGATAGCGATGACACCGCGCCGGGAATGGTCGACCAGCAGACCACGATCTACGGCCACCATATGAACGATGGGTCGATGTTCAACGTGATTTCGGATACGACTGACCAGGCAACGTTCGATAGCATCGAGTTTGTGTATTACATCACACGGGATGCTACGTATAAACTGCGGCCACTGGCGACCAAGGTGGTCGAGGACACGTATGCCAAGGCGCGCACGCCCAATTTTGAGGGCGATGACGGGCTCAAGAACTACCTGTCCGAGATGCTCGACGGCGCTTCTGCCGTGGCGAGTGATGCTACCGATCGTGCCGCTTCGGCAACTAAGGTTGTAACGCTTGTGACCTGTCGTTCGCTGTCGCTGAGCAACACGCGCGCTGTCATGGTGCTCACGCCCGTTGATGAATAAATTGCCCGAGAGTAGCTAATTTGGGACGGTAAGGGAGAAACGATGCTTGAGAGTGGCAAATTGATGCCTTCGATTGATGCTTGGCTGCGCGAGGCCAAGGCCGATGCTTCGGCGGCAGGCTGTGGGATGTATCTGACGCATAACGGTGTGGTGCGCGCGACGCCCAAGGCTGAGGTGCGCGGAGTCGAGACCGATGGCGTGGCGCCTGGGCATAAGGTGGGCGGCATGGTGTTTGGCTTCGATGCTCAGAAGGTGCAGGCTGCTATCGAGGCGACGCGTGCGATGCCGGGTATCGGCTATGTGCGTGTGTGGCTGGCAAGCGGCGAGCTTGCCGTAGGTGACGACATCATGCTCGTGCTCATCGGCGGGGACATTCGCCCGCACGTGGTCGATGCGCTGCAGGCGCTCGTTGGCACCATCAAGAACGAATGCGTGAGTGAGGTCGAGCGCGAGGCATAGAGGATTGCGTCGATAGAAGGATCGTTTATAAAAATGCCCACCGGTACGTGTGATACCGGCGGGCATTTTGCGTTTTGGGCGCGGTGAGCGCTATACGCGTGTCGCATCCTTGGGGCTCATGGTCATGCTCTGGAAGCGGTTTTCCATGTACTCGTTATCGAAGTGCTCTCCGTAGAACTGTGCGACGGGAATGTCCGGCTCCGTGCCGTTAACGCGCTGGTACCAGTAGTCGAGCGACTGCAGCGTCATGACGCCGTCGACCAGCATGATAACGGTAAAGATGACGGTGGCCGAGTAGCGGCTCTTCCAGGGGATCTTGTTGATAAGCTTAAGCAGCCTCGGCAGCAGCAGCTTGATCCAGATGAGGCCGCCCAGGCCCCACAGGCAGGCGAAGCCCGTGCAGGTGCGTCCGCCCGTGAGGACCACGAGCGGATCGGGCAAACCGAACAGCGTTATGTGCGAGTAGCTCCACGAGACCACGCCAAACGCGGTCTGCATAAACCAGCCCACGAACACCTCAAAGCTGGCGCCGAGCAGGGCGCTCACCAGGAAAATGATGATGGGGTTCTTTTTGTAGAAGCGGTTAAGCACCATGGTCATGAGCACGGCGCCAAATCCGTAGATGGGGCTGAAGGGGCCAAACAGCATGCCGGCGCGGTTCTGATAGACGCCCGGGTCGTCGACTGTCATGTGCCAGATGTCCTCGGCGATCAGGCCGAGTATGCAGCAGACAAAGAACACCCAGAACAGGTTGAAGTAGTTGAGCTTGATGTAGCCCTCGCCGGTTTCATCGCGGCCGAGCATGCCCTCGGCGGCGGCGTCGCGGTCGAGCATCTCCTGCAGGCGGCGCTGCAGTTCGCGCTCCTGACGAAGCGTGGGGTCGACGGTTGCCGAAAGTGCAACGAGGATGCCGAGCTGGATCGCGGGACGCAGCAGGAAGGGCCCGATGCCCTGGAGCATCACGTCGACCAAAAGCTCGACGACGGTGAATGCAATAAGGATGTAGGACCTGTCTCTTATACACATCTCCGA
>USEK01000001.1 GCA_900553705.1 uncultured Collinsella sp. | reverse complement strand
GACTATAAGTTGCGGTGAAATAGGGACTAAATACGCCTTCTAGCAGCAAATACAATCCCTATTTCACCGCAAGTTAGGAGTGGGCGCGGGCGTTGATGGCGAAGGAAATGTCGCGCTCGAGGACTAGGGCCTGTTCGCGTTCGAGGTCCTGGGTGAGGATTGCCAGCACGTAAGGGCGCTCGGCGTAGACGATTGCGGCATCGTGCTGAGCATTCGCCAGACTGCCCGTTTTGTGCGCGACCAAAACGCCGCCGGGAACGCCCTCGACAATACCGCGCGCGTCTTCCTGCGCCAGCAGATATCCGCGCGCTCGCTCGCATAGCTCGGGCGTCGCGATTGTCCCCACCGCCAGCCGCTGCAACACGGCCGCAGTATCACGGGCGCTCGTATAGTTCTCGCGACCTTGTGCCTGGGCCTCGGCATCCATCATCAAACGAGCGAGCACGGTCTGGGTCAGCCCCAATGCAGCGCATGTTTCGTTGACCGTATCCATGCCAAGCCTGCCGATAACAAGGTTCGCTGCCACGTTATCGCTCTGGGCGATCATGGCGTGCAGCAGCTCGTCAATACTGTACGACACACCCACGCCGCGCGACTGAATGTTGCCGCTGCCACCCACGATATCCCGTTGCGTTACCGTTATCTGCTCGTCGAGGGACAGCTCGCCCGCCGTCACGGTCTCGAGCGCACAAGCGAGAATGGGAAGCTTGATGATGCTTGCCGCCACACGTCGCGCGTCCGGCGCCACAGCGACTTCGCCATCGAGCGACGCGAACGTTTGAGGATCGAGCGCCACAGCATAGACCGAGGTAGACCCATCATACGGCTCGACAAGGGCTTCGATATCTTGCTGAAGGCTGGCAATCCAAGAAGCCCGGGCGACAGCTTCCGTCTTTTGAGCGGACGGATGATTCGCTTTTTGTTTGGCAGGGACAGCGGAGCCCCCAGCCTCGTTGCGGCGCGCGGCACAACCGCCGAGACTCATCACCGAGGCAAGCGCTCCGGTCAACATCCCGGCACAAAACACTCGACGCGAGCAATCGCGCGCAGCGAGGGGTGCATCCCCCGGCGGGAACCGGAACGCCTCCACGTTGTCGCCGCCACCCCGACCTTGCTCGCCGCAGTACACAGACTCACTCCCCACCATCGCATTCTACCGAGCCGTCGATAAACGGCCGCGCCGGACACCCAGCACGCCGCACTCATTGTGACGTATGCGACAGGGCTTGCACGGCACGATTATCCTTATATAACCAGTTGGGCCGGCGCGGCCCAACCGCACCTGAACCACCTTATAATCTAGCCAACACATCGAATGGAAGGAACCATCATGCCCCGGTTTTGCACCCATTGCGGCAAGCTTCTGAAAGACGACGAGCGTTTTTGCACCAGCTGCGGAACGCCGGTAACCGATGATGGCCAGGCCTCTCAGTCGCAAGAGGATGCGCGGGCGGACGTGACCGTGCAGTCCGCCCATCAGCCCGCGCCCGCTCCCCAGCCGGAAGCTGGCGCGACGCAGCAATGGGCGACGCCAGCCGGCTCCGCGCCGCAGCAGCCCATACCGACCGCCGCTCCGCAGGCCGGTGCTCCCGCCGCGCCCAAAAACAACAACGCCCTGCTCATCGGCATCATCGCCGCGCTAATCGTCGTGATTATCGCGCTCGTCGTGTTCTTTATGATCAAGCCTTTCGACAAGGGCGCCGATGATACCGAGGGCACGACGATCGAGAAGGTCAAGATCGACCACGATAATGACGATGCGTCCGTCAAGGGCGACCCCAACAAGCTTGACAATGATGATGACGATGACGTCCACGATGCCGCCACCATCAGCGAGCAGAACGTCTACGACCAGCTGAGCTCCTATTACAGCAGGCTCTCCGATCTTGATCAGCAGGTTCGCGACTGCGCCACCACGTTTAACACGTACTATCTCAAGGATGACCGAAGCTCGCGTCAGTCGGCCAGCGATGCCGCCGAGGCGCTCGAGGATCAGATCGACGACCTCAAGGACGAGGTCGAGGACCTGGACGTTCCCATCGACTCGCAGAATTACGGCTCGTGGAAAGATATCATCACGCTCTACGACGACCTGGAGAATCGCATCGACGTCATTTGTGACGCTTGGGAGATCAGCCTTGAGTACTCCAGCCCCGCCAACCACAAGGACGAAATCGTGGCGCCGCTGGCGCGCGACAACGTAGCAGGCACCAACGACAACAAATACCGTCTGGACTTTGAGGATCGCTACCCCGGCGCCGCACCCGTCGAGGTGAAGTAATCTCAACAACTGATCAAAACTTGCGGTGAAATAGGGATTAATTAGGCCTTTTGCCAGCAAAAACAGTCCCTATTTCACCGCAAGTTAGAAGTGGGGCCGGGCGCGCATTTGCATTTGCGCGCCCGGCCCCGCCGTGTCTATATGTGCTCGGTTACTTGTCGGCAGCGGTCTTTTTGGTAGTCGACTTCTTGGCCGTCGACTTCTTGGCCGTCGTCTTTTTGGCCGTCGTCTTCTTGGCAGCAGTCTTCTTTGCTGCCGTGGTCTTCTTCGCCGTGCTCGCCTTGGTCGCAGTCTTGCGGCCGCGGGCGGGCTTCTTCTCCTTGGTCGGGCAGTCCATGTTCACGCAGATGCGCCACGGGCCGCGCGCTGTGTTGACCACCACGATGGGGGCGCCGCACTCGGGGCAAGTCTCGCCCGTCGCCTCGAGCTTGCCGCGCGCCGGCAGCGGATAGCTCACGCCGCAATCGTCATAGTTGGTGCAGCGGATAAAGCGCTTGCCGCTCTTCTCGCTCTTGTGCGCGATCAGGTCGCCATGGCGTCCTGCCTCGGCGCACACCTTGCACTCGCCCACCTTAAGATCGGGCTCGTAGTTGGTGGGGCACGTGGGGTTCACGCAGATCTCGAAGGCCTTCTGGCGGAACGGCTGGCACTTAATGCGCGGCGCACCGCACTCGGGGCACACGGCCGCCTCGCCCTCGAGCGGGCTTACCTTGACGCCGCTCGGCACCGGATAGGTCACGTCGCAGTCGGGCCAGCCCATGCAGCCGATAAAGCTGCCGCGGGTCTTGGCGCTCGTCTTCATAACCAGGTCCTTGCCGCACTTGGGGCAGGCGCCCACGCGCGCATCGGCCGTGACGGCGTCGCTGATGGCGTCGCCCAGCTCCTGCGTGTGCTTGAGCAGCTCGTCGAGCACGCCGGCCAGCAGTGCGCGCGAGTGCGTCACGACATGCTCTTCGGTGTCCTCGCCGCGCTCCACACGGGTCATATCGCCATCGAGCTCGCTGGTCATATCGGGGCTCGTGATACGCGGGGCAAACTGTGTCAGCGCGTCAATGATGGCGATACCCAGCTGGCTCGGCTCAACGGGATCATTTTTGAGATAGCGCACGGCGTACAGTCGCTCGATGATACTCGCGCGCGTGGACTTGGTGCCCAGGCCGCGCTTTTCCATCTCCTGCACGAGCTTGCCCTGGCTGTAGCGCGCAGGCGGCTCGGTCTGTTTGGCCTCGAGCTTAATGTCGAACACGTCGACCGTATCGCCCTGCTCCAGCGGCGGCATCTGCTCGTCGCGTTTAAGGCCGTACGGGTACGCCTCGCGGAAACCCGGGGTCACGAGCACGTCACCCGAGGCCACGAACGGCTCGCCGTTCACATCGAGCTCGAGCTTGGTGTTCTCGATGGTCGCGGGACCCATAAGCGTCGCCAGGAAGCGACGGGCGATGAGGTCGTAGAGCTTACGCTGGCCGCCGTCGAGCGCGGACGGATCGCCCTCGCCCGTGGGATAGATAGGCGGGTGGTCGGTGGTCTCGACCTTGCCGCGCGTGGGCTTCATGGGACCGGCGAGCACCTTTTTGCACACGGGTGCCAGCGCCGGGTTGATCTTTGCCAGGTCGCTCACCACGGCGCCCAGATCGAGCGTCGCAGGGTACACGGTATTGTCGACACGCGGGTAGCTGATGAGACCGGCCATGTAGAGGGACTCGGCGATGCGCATCGTACGCGCAGGCGAGATACCCTCGGCCGCGGCGGCAGCCTGCAGCGAGGTCGTCGCAAACGGCGTGGGCGGCTGCTGCTTACGCGAGCGCTTGGTCACCGCGGCAACGGTCGCCGTCTTGGCGCCGTCGACGTGACCATACGCCGTCTCGGCAGCATCCTTGTCGGTAAAGCGCGCCGTCTTGTGCGCAATCTTAAAGCGGTCGTCCTCGGCAGCACCCTGCGCGGCACCCATGCCGCGAATCTGCCAATAGTCCTCGGGCACAAACGCCATGCGCTCGCGCTCGCGCTCGACCACCAGGGCGAGCGTCGGCGTCTGCACGCGGCCGGCAGAGCGCACGTTACCAAAGCCGCCAAACTTGGCGAGCGTCAGGTAACGCGTGAGCACCGCGCCCCAAATGAGGTCGATGTGCTGACGGCTCTCGCCGGCGTCGGCCAGATTCTGGTCGAGCGTGACGAGATTATCGAAGGCGTGCGTGATCTCGGCCTTGGTAAACGAAGAGTACTGGGCGCGAGCAACCGGCAAGTCCGGCGCAACCTCGCGCACCTTGTTGAGAGCGTCCGAGCCAATCAGCTCGCCCTCGCGGTCGAAGTCCGTGGCGATGATGACGCTGTCGGACTTTTTAGCGAGGTTCTTGAGCGAGCGAATGAGCTCTTTCTCGGCCGGCAGCTTAATGACGGGCGCCCAGGTGAGATAGGGCAGGCTCTCGAGCTTCCAGCCCTTGATGGAGATGCCATCGGCAAGGAACGGCTTACGCTTGGTGTCGTAAGGCGGACGAGCCAGACCATCGGGCATGTCGGCCGGCAGCATCTCGCCGTCCTCGGTGACCGAATACCAACCCAGCTTTTTATCGAACAGCACGCTGTCGCAAAAATCGGGCGCAAGGATGTGACCGGCAAGACCGATCGTCACGCACTCCTCGCCCTTCCACTCAAAACGGTAGATGGCGGTGTTGTACACCTTGTCCTTTTTAGGCTTACCCGTGGACAGCCGCTCGGCGATCTGACGCGCGGCGTCGTTTTTCTCGGCGATGATGAGCTTCAAAAGAGGCTCCTATCTCATGTCTCTGCGGCTACGCCCGCCCGTATGGCGGCCGACTTACGCCCTTGCTTGCTCAATCTGCCCGATGAGCCAATCGCACCAGGCATCCATGCCCTCGCCCTTGCGCGCGCTCACGGCAAACCGCGGCGCCTGCGGATTGAGGTCATCGAGTGTCTTAGTATACCTATCCATGTCAAAATCGAAAGCCGGAGCCACGTCGACCTTGTTGAGCAGCTGTGCGCCGGCGTGTTGGAAGATGCCCGGGTACTTGATGGGTTTGTCGTCGCCCTCGGGCACCGAGAGGATCATGATGGACAGGTTCTCGCCCAGGTCAAAGTCGACTGGGCAGACCAGGTTACCCACGTTTTCGATAAAGATGACGTCAATGTTTTCCAGACCCACAGCCTGATCGAAGGCATCGACGGCCTCCATGATCATGTTGCCCTCGAGGTGGCACAGGCCGCCCGTGTTGATCTGGATGGCGGGCATGCCGGCTTCCTTCATGGTAATGGCGTCGACATCCGAGGCGATATCGCCCTCGATGACGGCGCAACGCAGGCCCGCCTTGTCGCGCAGGCGCTCGTTGGTGCCTAAAATCGTGGTGGTCTTGCCCGAACCGGGGCTCGACAAGACGTTGATCACATAGGTGTTTGTCTCTTTAAATCGCTGACGCAGCTGATCTGCCAGGCGCTCATTGCGCGACAGGATCGGCGACGCGATATCAATCGTTTTCTCAGCCATACTTGGCACTCCTTACTTTGGCCCCTTTATACCCCGTCCCCAGGTGGCTAGCGGGCTAATCGTCGGGGGTTTCGATTTCGATACTCGCGATATCGAGCTCGCGGCCGTGCAGCAGGCGCACGTTGGCGCCGCCACACTGGGGGCAGCGACAATGGAAACGGTCGTGCTCAAAGACCTCGCCGCAGTCCAGGCACTCGCTTTGTGGATGGACCTCCTCCACGGCAAGCGCGCAGCCGCGCGTGAGCGGGTCCTCGTCGCGGAACGTCTCCCACGCAAAGTCGAGCGCCTCGCGCACCACCTCGGTCATATCCCCGATACGCAGCGTCACCAAAACGGCGCGCGAGGCCCCCGCCCCACGCGCCGCGCGAATCACTGTATCGAGTATGCCGTTGACAATGCCAACCTCGTGCATACCGATTTACTCCTCGTCATCCTCATCGTCCGAGAACAGGTCCAGACGACTCACAAACAAGCCCTCCTTACCCTCGCGCGCGGTAATGACCACACGGGCGATGGCAAGCGAAATCTCGTAGAGCGAGAGCAGGGCGCCGTACATGAGGCCCAGCGTGACGGGCGAACCGTCGGGCGTAATCACAGCCGAGCCCACAAGCAGGCCAACGTATACGTAACGCCAGGCACCGCGGAAGGCCGCGTAGGACACAATATGGAAGACGGACAGGTAGAAGATGATGAGCGGCAGCTCAAACGCCACACCAAAGCCGATCATAAAGAGCAGCTCCATGTTGACGTAGTTCTCCAGATCGGGCAGCGCCGTGGCGACTGCCGAAGTCTCGCCGATGAGCCACTCAAAACCCGCGGGAATGATGATGAAGTAGCAAAAGATTGCGCCCAAGAAGAACAGCACCGTCGAGGCGAGCACCGTGGGCACGACCCACTTGCGCTCGTTGGGGCGAAGCGCCGGCAGGAAAAACGCCAGAATCTGCCAGATAATCATGGGCGTGCACATGACCACGGCCATCTTGATGGCCAGCGAGAAGCGCAGACCAAAGCCGCCGAGCGTGGTGGTGATGTAGAACTTACCGTCCGGTACAAAGGAGCGGATGGGATCTTCCAGGATGTCGAGCACAACAGGCGTGGCGAAATACAGCACGATGGCTGCGGCAAAGACCGATACGACCACGATGGTCAGGCGGCGACGGAGCTCTCCCAGATGATCGAAGAGCGGCATACGCGCAGGTCCGATAGGCATTACTCATCGCCTCCCTTCGGGGCGTCGGCGGTGGCAGCTTCGTCCTCGGCCTCGAGCTCGCGGGCGAGCTGGTCGACGACGGCCTTGCGCTTGCGGGGACGACGGGCGTAGAGGTCGGCCGTCGTGGGCTCTGCCGGCTCGGGCTCGGTGTCTGCAGCAGGTTCGGGCTCGACGGTGGCAGCGGCGGCAGGCTCGGCCTCGGCGGGCTCAGCGCCCTCGGCCTCAGTCTTCTCGGCAGCATTCTCGCCCTCAGCAGCACCCTCGCTTGCGGCCTTCTCGGCAGCAAGACGGGCACGGCGCTCGGCAAAGGTCTCCTTCTTGGCGGGCGCAGCCGTCTCGGCGGCATCCTCGTCCGCATCGGAATCGTCATCGACGGCAGCCTTCTTGGGCTTGACCGGAGCCGACGCGGCCTCGCTCACCGGATCGATAATCTCGGACTGAACAACGGCCGTCATCTTTTCCTGCGTCTCGCGGAACTGACGGATGGCACGGCCGATCGTGCGGCCCATCTGCGGGAGCTTATCCGGGCCAAACAGCAAAAAGCCGAAGACCACGATGATTGCGAGCTCACCCTCTCCAATACCAAACACACATACCTCCAAGGCTCGATGTGAGTCGAGCCCGCACCGCGCCATTCGGCCGGAACTCGTCTATTCATTCGGTCAAGTATAGCGCCCGGACGCCAAAACGTCCGAGCGCATCACAAACATATGCCAAACGGCATGCCCTTTTGGGGGCAAAGATTATGCAGCGGTGATCGAAATCTCCTGGTCGACACCCAACAGCTGAACCACGCGCATCACAGGGGGCTGCACATTGGTGCAGCTAAAGCGCTTGCCGTGGTCGACCGCGTGGTGCGCGGCGCCCACGAGCACGCCAATGCCCGTCGAATCGATGTAGCTCACCTGGGCAAAATCGAGCTCAACGGCCTCAGTGGGCTGCTCGAGCGCCAGGTCGATGGCATTGCGCAGGCTATCGGCGTTAGAGATATCGATCTCGCCGGTCACCTTAATGGTGTAAAGCTCCGGCGTGGGGTTGGTGGAAATACCCAAATCCATGTATACGCTCCTTTACGTATCGAAAGTGCGGATAGTACGGAAAGCCGCGCGTTAGGCGCGCTCGGCACGCGCAAGCTCGGCAGCGACAAGCTTAACGGCCAGCACCAGCACGTCGAGCGCAGCCTCCAGGTCCTCGACCGTGGGATAGCTCGGCGCGATGCGGATGTTGGTGTCGCGCGGGTCCTTGCCATAGGGCCAGGTGGCACCGGCCGGCGTGAGCTTGACGCCCAAGTCGGCGCAGAGCGCGGCGACTTTTTGGGCCGAGCCATCGGGACCATCGAAGCTCACAAAGTAGCCGCCGCGGGGATGCGTCCAAGTGGCGCAACCCGTGTCGCCCAAGCCCTCAGTGAGCTTGCGTTCGACGGCCTCAAAGCGCGGGCGCAAGAACTCGGCATGCTTTTTCATGTGCTCCTTGACCGCCTCGATGGTGGGAAGGAAACGCACGTGACGCAGCTGGTTGAGCTTGTCGGCGCTGATAAGGCCGGCCTTCAGGCACTTGGAGAACTCCGCGATAACCGCAGGGCTCGCACCGATAAAGCCGATGCCCGCGCCCGGGAAGGTGATCTTGGACGTCGAGGCGAATGCCACCACGCGGTCCTCGGTGCCCGCCGCGCGAGCGAGGTCAAAGATATTTGCGAGCTCGTCGGTCTCGTCGTACAGGTCGTGCACGCAGTAGGCGTTGTCCCAGAAGATGCGGAAATCGGGCGCGGCCGTGGGCATCTCGACCAGACGGCGCACAGTGTCCTCGCTAAAGGTGATGCCCGTGGGGTTGGAATACTTGGGCACGCACCAGATACCCTTGATGGAATCGTCGGCGGCAACGAGACGCTCGACCTCGTCCATGTCGGGGCCGTTGTCGGTCATCGCGACGGGGACGTTCTCGATGCCCAAGTCGGCGGTGATGCCAAAGTGGCGATCGTAGCCGGGAACGGGACACAGGAACTTGACCTTCTTGCCGTCGTGCGCGGCCTCGTAAGCCTCCCAAGGCTCGCTGCCGCACGAGCCGCAACGCCAGAACATGCCGGCGATGTCGTGCTCAATCAGCAGGCTCGACGAACCCAGTACGAGCGTCTGCTCGGCGGGACAGCCCAGGAACTCCCCTGCCAACTTGCGTGCCGAGGGAATACCCTCAAAACAGCCGTAGTTGGAACAATCGACGTTGCCGTCGTGCAGATCGGCGTCGGCATTGAGGATATCGAGCATGGGGCGCGAGATGTCCACCTGGGAGGGCGACGGCTTGCCGCGCGCCATGTCGAGCGCCAGGCCCTTGGCCTTGACCTCGGCGACCTCGGCTTTGAGCGCCTCGATGGCGGCATCGAGTTCGGTGGTTTCCATCTTCTGGTAGATCGTCTGCATGGGGTGCGACCTTTCGCGAAGCGGTACGTTGCAGTTCGTCTAAGTATAGACCGCCACCGCCGCAACGTTATGAAGCCGTGATAGATTAAGTACATCGCAATAAATTACGAATCGCCGCGCATGCCGGCGTGGGGCGCCCAAGGAGGCACTATGGAGTACGGATCGTTCCAGGCCGAAGAATTCGGCGACCTGCAGCGCCTGGTCGACGGACTATTTTACGACCGCCACGCCATCGACCGCCTGGATCTGATCGTGCAGGCCGAGATCTTGGACCTCGCGCCCGACCTCATGGAAATCGTCAACCTTTTGCCGCCCGGCTACTACGACCGCCAATCGCTTTGCGACCAGCTCAACTCCGCCTTGGCCGCCCACGGCTGGGGCGCCGTCTACGGAACGGTGGAATAAGCCTCGAGGCCGACGATTTGGCCCGTTTCCCGACCCTGGCGAGGCTTGTTTTAGGGCTTGTGGCCAAAAAAGGGCAAATATGAGTACTGTTACCTTTTTAGTAGCAGCGATTCTTGGTCGAAAATCGGCAAAACTGGACTTGAAACTCCCTAATCACCGTCAGTTAGCGCCGAATTGGAAGTCGATGGTCACTCATTAACGTACAGCTCTTATAACTTTGTTCATTATTTTCCACACCTAAAATGAAACGCCGTTTGTGACAGTACTCACAAACGGCGTTTTTTGACCACGGGGGTATCTGGCAGGGGGCCAGTAGCACCCTGATCCGAGTTTCGAACGCATCCAAACCGGTTCTGGTGTCTGTTTTCGAGCTTTTACTCGCCCTTGGGCGCGGGGTGTTTGCAGACCACGCTCATGTAGATCATGCCGAGCACGGCAGCGGTGACCGAACCGGCAAGGATGGCGGCCTTGGCAGCCAGAACCTCAAACTGGGCCGTCGGGAAGGCAAGGCCGCTGATGAGAATCGACATGGTAAAGCCGATGCCGCCCAGAATGCCCACACCGGCAATCATGTGCCAGTTGACGTTATGCGGCAGCTCGCAGGCCTTGAGCTTGACCAAGGCGAACGTCATGCCAAAGATGCCGATCGGCTTGCCCAGCAGCATGCCAAAGTACACGCCGAGCGTCACCGGGTCGGTGAGCAACGTGCTCATATCCACGCCCACTAGGCGAACCTGTGCGTTGACGAACGCAAAGATCGGCAGAATCACAAAGTTGACCGGCGTGGAGATCAGACGCTCCATGCGGATGAGCGGCGGGGTCACGCGGTGCATGACGCGCTCGACCTTGGTGGTCGAGACGGTAAAGTCATGCTGACCCAGGATGTGTGCCTCGTCGTCGTAGCGGTCATCGAGCAGCGGCAGGCACTCGCCCAACCAATCGGTGAGGCTATCGAGCTTGACGCCGCACTTGGCCGGGATGGTAAAGGCCAGGATAACGCCAGCAAGCGTGGCATGTACGCCACTCTTGAACATGCAGAACCACAACAGCAGACCCAGTACCGAATACGGGGCAAGGCGGTAATGCTGTGTCTTGTTGAGCCACACGAGCGCGCAGGTCACAAGCGCGGCGGTGCCCAACCAAAACGGATTGGGGCTCTGACCGTAGAAAATGGCGATAGCGGCGATGGAGATGAGGTCGTCGGCGATGGCGAGCGTCGAGAAGAACACGCGCACGCCGTTGGGCACGCGATTGCCCAAAAGTGACAGCACGCCCAGCGCAAAGGCAATATCGGTTGCCATGGGGATGGCCCAACCGTTGTGCGCGCCGGCATGGTTAAAGATCAGGTAGATGCAGGCGGGAACGACGACGCCGCCCACGGCCGCCAGCATGGGAAGCATGGCCTGGCGCGGGTTCTTGAGCTCGCCAACTGTCATCTCGTACTTAAGCTCGATGCCCACCAGCAAAAAGAAGATCGCCATGAGGAAGTCATTGACGAAAAGCTCAACGGTAAGACCGGCTGTCAGGTTACCCAGACCCACATACAGCGGGGTCTCCAAAAAGTGATGGATGGCCTCGTAGGCATCGGTGTTGGCGCAGATAACGGCGGCGATAGCGGCGAAGACCATGACGGCGGCGGAAATAGTGCCGTTCTCGGCAATGCGCTCCCAAATGTCGTGACGCTCAAAGCGTTTGCGCTCACGAACGTTAAACAGCTGCTCGGGTGCTGCCATGGGCGGCTCCTTTCACGGGAAGGCTCCCGTCTTAAAAAAGCACGGCCCGCCCAAGTGGCGGCGCCGCGCTCTAACGTATTACGCTTGCATCTAGCCTACCCTGCACGACAAGCACGCAGGCGTGGCCGAAAAGCGGAACCACAGGTTGAACATTATTTGCTCAACGGCACGGACGCGCCTGTTCAAGAGACGACGCGGCGCCGTGCACAAAAAACGACCGGAGCGCGGGGCTTCCGCGATCCGGTCGTCGGTGTTAGGCCAAAAGAACCTAGCAGGCGGCCATGATGGGAGCAGCAACCTGCTTCTTACGGGAGAGGACGCCCGGCATCCAGACGCCGTCGTGCTCGTCGGCAATGCCCAGGCCCTTCTGAGCAGCCTCGGTCTCGCCCTCGAGCAGGACCTGCGAGCCCTCCTCCATGATGTCAGTGATGCACAGGACAATGCCGTCAGCGCCCTTCTCGGCGGCGTAGGCGCGCATGGCCTCGCGAATCTCGTCGATCATGCCGAGCGCGCGGCTCTTGTCGACGGTCTCGTACTGGCCGATGAGCAGCTTCTTGCCGGCGGGCTCGAACATCTTGATGTCGTTGCCGACCATCTCGGCTGCGGTGAAGGAGCCGGACGGACGGGTGAGGAAGACCTCCATGCCAAACTTGACCGGGTCGACGCCCACCTGCTCGCCGAGCTTGGCGGCGACGGCGCGGTCGACATCGGTGGTGGTGGGGCTCTTGAGCATGAGCGTGTCGGTCATCATGGCCGAGAGCAGCAGCTTGGCCTGGACGTCGGAAAGCTCAACGCCGAGCACGCCGGCGAGCTTGGTGACGATGGTGCAGCTGGAGCCCCAGGGCAGGCAGATGTAGTGCAGCGGGCCGGCGGTCTCGAAGTCGCCGATGCGGTGATGGTCGACGACGCCAAAGACCGTGGCGTCCTTAAGGCCGGCGACGGACTGGGCGGACTCGTTGTGGTCGGTGAGGACGACGAGCTGACCGGCCTCGACGGACTCGATCACGCGAGGCTCGGCGATGCCGGCGTCGGCGAGCAGCTTGGCGGACTCTGCCGGAAGCTGACCAAGGGCGCAGGCCTCGTAGGTGTTGCCGGCATACTCAACCTGGTTGAGCAGCTGGGACAGGACGACGGCGCTCATGATGGCGTCGTTATCGGGGTTCTGGTGACCAAAGACAAGAACGTTTGCCATGGGTTTCCTCCACTTGATATGTGTACTTGGACGTAGCTATGGTAGCACGCCGATGCCGAGCCTTCGCAGACAGAAGGGCCACGGCATATTTTGTGGCAGGCATGGGGGCCAAGGCTGTCCCTTTTGCACCATGTTGGTGCAAAGTAACCTGACCCCCTTGCACCAGCTATTTGCCGGCAGCGCGCAGGGCTACGTAGGCGGCACCGATGATGCCGGCGTCGTTGCCGAGCGAAGCGACCTTAATGGGCGTCTCGCGCGAGGCGGAAAGCGCGTAGCGCTGGAAGTGCTCGCGAACCTTGTCGAGGTAGACATCGGCCGAGGCAGACGCACCGCCGCCGATCAGGAACATCTCGGGGTCGACCACGTTGGCAATAAGCGCCAGGGCACGACCGAGATAATCGGCCATGGTATCGGCCGCGGCCAGCGCGAGCTTGTCTCCCTCGCGGCAGGCCTGGAACACGTCCTTGGAATCGGAGGGGCCGGTGAGCTCGATGGGCTCGACGCCCGCCTTCTTGCACTCGGCAAGGTAGTTGCTCACCACGCCGGTGGCGCTGGAATACTGCTCCAGGTGGCCATGGCCGCCGCAGCCGCAGGTGCGCTCCTCAGCCGGGTTCAGGCACATGTGGCCAATCTCGCCGCCAGCACCCACAACACCCGATACCACGTCGCCGTTAACGATAACGCCGCCGCCCACGCCGGTACCGATGGTGACCATCACCACGTTCTGCACGCCCTTGGCAGAGCCGAGCCAAGCCTCGCCCATGGCGGCGGCGTTGGCATCGTTCTCATACTTAACGACCGCGTCGGGGCAGTGCTGCTGAATGGCGATTCTCAGCTCGGGCAGGTTAATGGCAATGTTGGCCTTGACCTTGGCATCGCCCGACGCCGGGATGGGGCACGGAACGGCCAGGCCAATGCCAGCCACAAAGGCGCGCGGAATCTGGGCCTTGGCGACCACCTGGTCGATAGCCTCGGTCACCGCGGCAAAGCCCGCAGCGTCAACGATGGGAGGCGTAGGCACGCTGGCCTTGGCCAGCAGGTTGCCGTCCTCGTCGAACAGACCCTCCTTAACCGAAGTGCCGCCGACGTCAATGCCGATGTAGTACTGCTTAGGTTCCATGGGAGCCCACCTTTCTCGTTTAAACATTGCCTGTATGGTACCGCTCCCAAGGCAAAAACCTACCAAAAAGGGACAGGTTTGTTTTGGCAGGTTTTATCTGGGGAAACGCAAATGGCCGCTCAACAGGCCGCACAAGACCATCCCCAAAAATAGAGGCGCCGGGAGGCGGAGACTCCCGGCGCCCGTCAAAGGGACTATGTTGTCTGTTGGACCGCACGGTCCTTCGCGGCGATAACGCCGACTAGGCCTTAAGTGCCTGCAGCTGCTTGTGGATCTCGATGAGCTCCGTCGCCATGACGCGCATGGTCTCGGTACCGGCCATCTGGTCCTCGGCATGCAGCAGAATCAACGGGGCCTCGCCGTTACGCTCGCCGTTGGCCTCTTTCTTCAGAAGCCCCATGTGAACATCGTGGCCACCGTTATAGGCCTCGTCGCCCTGCTTGATAAGCTCCTCGGCGGCGTCAAAATCGCCCTCCTTGGCCTTTTGCACGGCATTGATGTACATGCTCTTGGCGGTACCGACGTAGCTGATGATCTCGAAGCAGGTCATCTGCAGTTCGTTCATATCCTCCATACAGAGCACCTAGCCCATCACGCTGACGCAGTGGTCGATGATGCCGGCAGCGTTCATGCGGCCGTAGTCGACCATGTTGATGACCTCGACCGGGAAACGACCGGCGGCCTCCTTCTCAAAATCGCCCTTGGTATAGCCGATCTGCGGACCAAGCAGCAACATGTCGCACTCGTCCAGGTGATCGTGGGCCTCGTTCATGGGACGAGCCTCGACCTCAATATCCAGACCACGGTTTGCAACCTCGGCCTGCATCTTCTGGACCAGCAGGCTCGTGGACATACCGGCATTGCAGCAGAGCATGATCTTCTTCATGGTTTCCTCCTTATAACTGCGCGGCGCGCAGACGACAACTGGTTTTATTCCTTGCGGCTATTGTGCCCTCTTTCTGCGCCCTTACGCAGAAGAGAGATGCGGGCACTGGCACCACGTACCGGTGCCCGCAAAGGTGAAAGGGACGAACGTTAGGCGTTCTACTCGGCAAGAGCCTCCTGCTTGGCGATTGCCTTCTCGGAAATCTTCATAAAGGGCAGGTAGACGGCCATGCCAATGACAATCTCGAGAGCCTGCCACACGCCGGCGCGCCAGTCAAAGCCCGTAGCGAGCAGGGCATTGATGACGGGAGGCATGGTCCAGGGCACCTGGGCGATGCAGGGGCTGATGATGCCTGCGCAGGT
This sequence comes from uncultured Collinsella sp., assembly GCA_900553705.1. Classification (GTDB taxonomy): domain Bacteria; phylum Actinomycetota; class Coriobacteriia; order Coriobacteriales; family Coriobacteriaceae; genus Collinsella. The sequence continues at coordinate 33,584 of USEK01000001.1, read as the reverse complement.
AAGGCCATAGGTGATGCCGATGAACAGATCGGGGAGGAGGACAAACGGAATCATGAGCGGCAGGTTGTACACGATGGGGTAACCGTAGATAACCGGCTCGTTGATGTTGAACAGACCAGGCAGGATAGCCATCTTGGAAACGGTCTCGGAAGCCTTGTTCTTGGAGAACAGGAGCGTGTCGAGCAGAAGCATGAGGGTGCAGCCCGAGCCGCCGATGAGGGCAAAGCTGTTAACGATCTGCATGTTCATGTAGTGATCGGGCTGGATGGTGCCACCGGCGGCGAAGGTAGCCATGTTGTCGACGATGAGCATGGTCAGGATCGGCTCGACGGTAGCGCCAGAGATGGTGGACTGGTGAATACCGACGCAGAACAGCAGGTTAGCAAGGGTGTAGATGAGGATAACAGCCCACGGACCGGCGTTCATGATGTTCTTGAGCGGGTTGGAGATGCACGTGGAGATGATGGCGCACAGATCGGTGCCGGCGCACACGGCGAGCAGGGCTGCGGCAAGAGCGAAGATTGCGAGGTTGAGCAGCATCGGGATCATGACGTTGAAGGAGTTGGAGACCGCGGGAGGCACGCCCTCGCCCAGCTTAACCTTGAGCTTCTCGACGCCAGAAATCTTGATGAAGAGCGAGACGGAGAGCAGAGCGATGATAATGGCCGAGAACAGACCGTTGGTGCCGGTGTTGGCAGTCGAAAGGGCGCCCGTGACCTCAGCGGAGGTGATCTTGTCGGTGAGCAGCGGGCTCGTGGCGGCAAGCGAGGCGGTGATCTGCTGCGGCATCATGATGACGAAGGCAGAGATGGCGACGACCACGCAAGCGAGCGGGTTATCGAAACGCTTGTTCTTGGCGAGGCTGTAGCCAATCAATCCGGCCAAGATAATGGCAGAGACGTTGAGGGTGCCCAGCGTAATTGCCGAGCCCCACGTCTGAAGGTTGGCAAGGCCCGCCGCGTCGAGCGGGAACAGAGGGAACACGACGTTGTTAATAAGAACCGCGATACCCGCAAGGATATAGAGCGGCGTGATGGTCGCGAAGGCGTCACGCAAGGAACGCAGGTGAACCTGGTTTCCCACCTTCGCAGAGACCTCGGCAAACTTGTCGAGGAAGCTCTTTCCGTTGTCACTGGCCATGATTGCTCCTAACTTTCAAATCCGGCCTTTTCCTATGCGCACGGTGGTCTGTCGCCCTCTGCCACCAGATGTGCCATGTGTTGCGCGCGGCGGCGCGCGGTCTGGGCGTTCGCCCGGTCGCTAATCAACCACGTGGGTCGTGGCGACCTGTTTGAGCCAGGCTGCCGACTTCTTAAGGCGGCGCTTGTAACCGTCCATAAGGTCGACCTCGACAAAACCGTAACGGTTCTTAAAGGCATTCGCCCAAGACCAGTTATCGATGACGGCCCAATAATGGTATCCGCGGCACTTGGCGCCCTCGGCGATGGCCTTGGCCACCCACTCCAGGTGCTGGCGTACAAAGTCGACGCGGTAGTCATCCTGGATGGTTCCTTCGGCGTCACGGTTCTTGTATTCGTCCATGATGCCGATGCCGTTCTCGGAAACGAACCACTCAAGATCGGGGTAGTTCTTAGCGCAGTCCATGCCAAAGTCGTAGAGGCCCTGCGGGTAGATCTCCCAGCCGCGGCTCTCGTTCATAACGGCGTCGGGCCACACATACTCGTCGGCAAAGTGCGGCAGGCCGTACTGGTCAATCTTGCTCGCCGGCGCCTGAACGCGCGTGGGATGGTAGTAGTTGCAGCCGAGCCAGTCGACAACACCCTGTTTGAGAATCTCTTGGTCGCCGGCGCGGAACGGGAGCTTAACGCCGCCCTCGGCCAGGCTGTCGAGCACGTCGGCAGGAAGCTCGCCCTTGGTAATAAGGTCGAGCCACCAGCGATTATTGATGCCGCTGGTCATACGCACGGCCTCGAGGTCTGCCTCGCTGGGGTTCTCCTTGGTGTAGACCGGAGTAAAGCAGTTGATCATGCCAATCTTGGCATCGGCGCGAATAACGCCCTCGTCATAGGCGCGACGATAGTTGGCCACGGCCAGCGCATGTGCCAGCGAGATGTGATACTGCACAGTGCGGGCGCGGTTGAAGTCGTGGAGCTGCGGGAACCACACGCCCTCCTGATAGCGCTGTTCGGGCTCGACGATGGGCTCGTTAAAGGTGAACCAGTACTTAATCTCCTGGCCAAACTCGTGGAAGGCGACGTCGGCGTAATGCGCGTAAGCCTCGACGACCTCACGGCTCTCCCAGCCGCCACGGTTAAAGAGGTAGGTGGGCATGTCAAAGTGGTACAGGTTGACGAACGGCTCCAGACCAGCCTCGCGAGAGGCGCGGAACAGCTCGTGATACCACGCGGCGCCCTCCTCGTTAAGGTTGCCGTCGGCATCGAGCAGACGGCTCCACTGGATGGAAGTGCGATAGGTATTCAGGCCCAAGTCCTTCAAAATGCGAAAGTCTTCCTGGTACTTGGCCATAAAGTCATTGCCGGCATAAGAGCCAACGCAGTTGTAGAACGAACCCAGATCCTGGATGGACCAGGTGTCCCACAGGTTCTCGAGCTTGCCGCCCTGGTTCCACTGACCCTCAGTCTGCGGGCCGGACATAGCAGCGCCAAAGAAGAAGTCGTTGGGCAGCTGATACTGTGCCATCAAAGTCCTCGCTTTCGTGTTCTAGAGCTTCCGGTTGGAGACGGGTTTGCTTTGGCAGGTTATCCGGCGCGGGCGCGCACCGGTCATACCGATATCCAACCCGCCAAAACAAAACCGTCCCCAAACGGTCGATCCTGTTGTGCGGAAGGATTCCGTTCGTTGCTTAGACTATAGCGCTCTAATTTTAAATGTAAAGTGTCTTTTTCTTTTTTCTTTCTCGAACTTCTTAGATAAAAGTAATATGGGTGCCCTGTTGAGGGTTATACTTACTTTTGTATTCATATATGTCGGAAAGGAGGTTCCATGATTCCCAAATACGAGGCGATAGCTGCAGATATTCGTCGAAGTATCGAGGATGGCGCTCTTAAACCGGGCGACAAGCTTCCCACCGTCGTTGAGTTCTGCGAGCTCTATAGCGTTTCCAAAATCACCGTCAAACGAGCTATTGAACAAATCACCGAGGAAGGTCTTATTACCAGCCGACGCGGATCGGGTACCTACGTTAAGGACACGGCGGGGCTTCCCGGCCAGGCGTTTTTCCAGGGCAAAAACGACCGTGCCCAGGGTTTTTCGTATGACCACCGCGGGGAGAAGGTGACCTCGGTGGTCTACGATTTCTCGATTGTTAATCCACCAGCGGACATCGCAGCCCAGCTGGGAATTGCCGAGGATGACTTTGCCTATCACGTCGTGCGCGTGCGTCAGGCCGATGAGAAGCCCATCGTTATCGAGTACACCTACATGCCCCTCGAGCTGATTCCGGGGCTGAAAAAGAAGGACCTGTACGGATCGCTCTACCGCTTCATCCGCGAGCAATGTGGGCTGAAGATTTCGAGCTTTCACCGTACCATTCGCGCCGTAGCAGCAACCGAGGAAGAAGCCGAGCGTCTGGACACCAAACCTGGCTCTCCCCTGCTCGAGCTCACCCAGATTGGCTTTTTGGACAGCGGTGCCGCCTTTGAGTATTCGGTCTCGCGCAACGTTGGCGACCGCTTTGAGTTGCACAACGTAACGTTGGCATAGGTTTTATGGTCATACGGGCGCTCGTCTTGAGCAGTTTTACGCGGCGCCCGCGCAGCACAATGGGAGTATGAACATGTCCGATTTGATTAAACTGACGCCCATCTTCCACGAGAAGATCTGGGGCGGCCGTCAACTCGAAACCGTATTTGGTTACGACATTCCCGATGGTCCCATCGGTGAGTGTTGGGCCATCTCGGCCCATCCCAACGGCGACTGCCAGATCGCTGAGGGCCCGTACGCCGGTCACACGCTGTCATGGCTGTGGGCCGAGCACCGCGAGCTCTTTGGCAACTGCGAGGGCAAGGAGTTCCCGCTGCTCATTAAGATTCTGGACGCCAAGGACGACCTTTCGATCCAGATTCATCCCAACGACGAGTACGCCGCTGAGCACGAGAACGGCAGTCTGGGCAAAACCGAGTGCTGGTATGTGCTGGATTGCGAGCCCGGCGCCACAATCATCGTCGGCCAGCGCGCGCATGACCGCGCCGAGGCCGCGCAGATGATCGAGGACGGCCGCTGGGACGACATGCTCAACGTACTGCCGATCCACAAGGGCGACTTTTTCCAGATTGATTCCGGTACCGTGCACGCCATCAAGACCGGCACGCTCATTTTGGAGACGCAGCAGTCGAGCGACGTGACGTATCGCCTGTACGACTACGACCGTCCCGGCACCGACGGCAAACTGCGTCCCCTGCACATTGAGCAGAGCCTCGACTGCATCGACTTTGATGCTCAGGCTCCGACCGACGGCACGGTGACCGCGCCCGAGGTGGATGGCGTGACCGAGCTCGAGTCTTGCCCCCGCTACACCGTCGATCGCGTGCGCGTTAACGGCAGCAAGACCCTCGACCAGCGCTGGCCCTTCATGTGCCTGTCGGTCATCGACGGCGAAGGCACCATCTGCGGCGACCCCGTCCACAAGGGAAGCCACCTGCTGGCCCCGAGCACCGTCAGCACCATTGACCTCGAAGGCCAGATGGAACTGATCATCAGCCACCTCTAGGTCGCAACAACAACCAAAACGAAACAAGGGGCTCCCCCGTTCTTCAACGGGGGAGCCCCTTGCCATGTCTAAGTATTCAGCCCACCCGGCTCTCCAGATCAAAAAGCGAACGAGCAGAGCGACGTTTGCAAGCAACGTTATCTAAGGACCTGGGCGGGCGTATGGGGCAACATCGATCGCGAGTTCCGCACGCAAAGGAGGCCACTTAATGTGGCCTCCGTCTTGCGCAGGACTGCCCGAGCAGGCGATGTTGCCCCATACGCCCGCCCAGGTCCGCCGGGATCAAGACAGCTTGACGATCGGTGCAAAACCTTTCATTAGCTTTTTGGTCTGGCCGGTCTTTTCGAATTGAACCTCGATCATGTCTCCGACAACCGAGATCACGGTACCCGTGCCAAAGGTCTTGTGGCTCACGGTATCGCCTGCGGCAAAGTCCTGCGACGCGCTAGCGCGATCGACCTTGCGCTCCACCGTCGGGGACACCTTGGACGACGGCTTTTTGGCTCGCGGCGCGCCCGAACCAAAGGTCGAGGCAACACGGCCGGCGTCTGGCGAGACCCCACGATGGCGCTCGGTCCCGTAACTGCTGCCGCCAAAGAAGTCGTCAAAGCTCGATCCGCCGCGCGAACCGGAACCGCCGGTCGAGCGCGTATGCGAACCGAACACCTTGCCGCCATACATGTCCGAGCCCATGCCCGATCCAAAGGTGCCGTGTCGGTCGCCGCGCTTCTCCCAGCCCGTGCCCTCAAAACCGGCAGAACCGATACCGCTAAACTCGATATCCTCAAACGGAATCTCGTTGAGGAAGCGCGAGCGCGGATTGGCAGAGGTCGAGCCGTAGGTGCGACGCGTTGCCGCATAGGTCAAGAACAGGCGCTTGCGAGCACGCGTGATGGCAACGTAGGCCAGGCGACGCTCCTCCTCGAGCTTGCCCGGATCATCGCTGCCGCCAAAATCGTGCACGTGCGGGAAGATGCCCTCCTCCATACCGGCCACGAACACCGCCGGGAACTCCAGGCCCTTGGCGGAGTGGATGGTCATCATGGTGATGGCATGCGTCTCGCCTGCCAAAGAATCCAAGTCGGAGCGCAGGGCCAGCCACTCCATGAGTGCCGGCAGTGCCTTACAGGTGAGCGGACCGTAGGTGCGCTCGATCTCGTCGGCATGCACGGCACCCGCCGGCATCTCCGTTGGCGTGACATAGGCGTTACCCGCGATGGCGGCGGCCAGGGCATCCTGCGGCGAGAGCGCTGGAGCGGCTAGGCTATCGAGCGGGTTGGAACCAGCGGCGTCGCGAGCGCCGACCAGCGCCTCAAACGAAGACGCGGGCGCGGACGGTCCCGGCTCGGGCGCGGGCGCGCTCACCACGACGGGCTCGAGATCGGTGCCGGCGGGCACGTCGGCAACACCGGCCGCGCGCAGCTCTTCTAGGCTCTCGAGCGTGCCCTCGATATCCTCGTGCGTCTCTTCAAATTCGGCAGCGACGCCCAGGAATTCCTGGATGTTCTCGGCGCGGCTCTCGGACTCCATGGTGCCTTCGGCGCGGAAGGCCTGCAGCAGGCCCGTCTTGTCGACGATCATCTCGACGACGTCCTTGAGTTCGCCGTCCATGCGGCGACCCTCGCGCACCAGCGACACAAAGCTCGACAGGCCGTTGCGGACCTTGGCGCTAAACATGCCCGTCTCGGCCGTCGCGATCTCGCAGGCCTGGAAGAACGAGCAACGGTTGTCGCGCGCCAGCTGCTCGATCTTTTGGATCGAGGTGGAGCCGATGCCGCGGCGCGGCGTGTTGATGACGCGCTTGACGCTCATCTCGTCGGCCGGGTTCACGATCATCTTGAGGTAGGCCATGACGTCGCGGATCTCGGCGCGGTCGAAGAATCGCGTGCCGCCCACGATCTTGTAGGGCACGCCCGCACGCAGGAACATATCTTCGAGAATACGCGACTGGGCGTTAGTGCGGTAGAACACGGCGATGTCGTCGTAACTCGTGCCCTTGGAGTGCAGCTTTTCGATCTCGCCGGCAATCCAGCGGCCCTCGTCGCGCTCATCGCTTGCTTGGAAGGCCTGAATCTTCTCGCCGTCGCCCTCGGCCGTAAACAGGCGCTTGTCCTTGCGCTGCGAGTTGTGACGCACCACGGCGTTGGCAGCGCTCAGGATATGACCCGTGGAGCGGTAGTTCTGCTCCAGCTTGACGGTCTTGCAGTTTTTAAAATCCTTCTCGAAGTCCAGGATATTGGTGATGTCAGCGCCACGCCAGCTATAAATGGACTGGTCGTCGTCGCCCACAACCATGAGGTTTTGGTACTTGGCGGCCAGCAGGTTGGCGATCTCGTACTGGACGTGGTTGGTGTCCTGATACTCGTCGACGCTAATGTAGCGGAAGCGCTCCTGGTACTTGTCGAGCACCTCGGGGCGGGTGCGCAGCAGCTCGAGTGTGCGCACAAGCAGGTCGTCGAAGTCCATGGCGTTGGCGGCACGCAGGCGGCGCTCCAGCTCCAGGTAGACTTGCGCGGTCTTTTTGTCATTAGGGCTGTCGGCGGATTTGAGCATGTCCTCGGGCCCGATCATGGCGTTTTTAGCCGAGCTGATCTTGCTGCGGATCATGTTGATGGGGAACTGCTTTTGCTCAATGCCGAGCGCCTGCATAATGTCGCGCACCATGCGCTTTGAGTCGTCATCGTCGTAGATGGTGAACTGCCCGGTGTAGCCCAGCAGATCGGCGTCCTCGCGCAGCATGCGCACGCACATAGCGTGGAAGGTGCACACCCACATGCCGCGGGTGCCGCTGGGGATGAGCGCTGCCAGACGCTCGCGCATCTCGGCCGCGGCCTTGTTGGTAAACGTGATGGCAAGAACCTGCCAGGGCTTAACGCCCAGGTCGCCAAGCATATGCGCGATGCGGAAGGTCAGGACGCGGGTCTTGCCCGAGCCGGCGCCGGCAAGGACCAGCAGCGGGCCCTCGGTGGTCAGGACCGCCTCGCGCTGGGCGGGGTTCAGGCTATCGATATCGACGAGCGGCTTGGCGGGTTTGGGCGCCGGAGCCGGGGCGTCGTAGATGTCGAGCGGAACGAGTTCGGGTTCCGGCGCGGCGGGGGCGGTGTACGCATCGAGCGGCACGGGTTCCGGCGCAGGCGGCACGGGCGCGGCAGTGTTCTTTTCCCAGGGCAGGGGCTGGGTCATGGGCGACTCCTCATCTGACGGACGGCGCGCCTGCGGGCAGCGCCATAGTTTGAGCCGTACCAGTATACCGAGCCGCGCGGACACCGACGCAAATCACACCACGACTCCGTGCGCCACCGTCAGGCCCACCCCAGCAGATTTGGTGCAATGGGATCAGGTTGCTTTGCACCAATCTATTGACAATCACGGAACCGCCGATGTCATGGCAACGGCAGCGAGCGGCGGCCAGAGCGAACAAATTGGCATGAAAAGGGGGCGGCATAGACCTTTTGGCCATGCCGCCCCCTTTGAATAACAAGTTGTCGCTCTGGCCGCCGCGCAGCGTCGACTAAGCTAGAGGCCGAGCATCGGCTCCAGAACAAAGAAGTATGCGAGCACCACGATGCCCAGGATGATGCGGTAAACACCGAAGCACTTAAAGTCGTGACGGCGGACGAAGCCCATGAGCCACTTGATAGCGATGAGCGAAACCACAAAGGCCACAACGCAGCCCACGCCCAAGATAGCGACCTCGTTGGCGCCGAACGTGCCGCCCTTGATGAAGTACTTGACCAGCTTGAGCGCACTCGCGCCAAACATGACAGGGATGGCCAGGAAGAACGTAAACTTGGACGCCACCGAACGCGTGCAGCCCAAAAGCAGGCCACCGATGATGGTAGAACCGGAACGAGACGTACCAGGCACCAGCGAAAGCACCTGGAAGCAGCCGATACCCAGCGCAGTCTTCCAGCTCAGGTCCTCGAGCGTGGCGATGGAGCCAAAGTCCAGATTCTCGTCATCGTCCTCATCCTCAGCGGTAGCCGCGGCGGGCGCCGCAAAGTGCGCACCGGCGGGACGTCCGCCCGCCACCACAGCACGCGAACCAAACGAACCGGCAACGGCCATTTCCTCGCGCTTGCTCGCGCGCCAGTTCTCAATCACGATAAACAGTACGCCGTACACAATGAGCGCCAGCGCCACGACGGGAGCATTGTAGAAATGCTCCTCCATCCAGTCGTTGAGCGGCAGACCGATCGCCGCGGCGGGAATGCAGCCGAGCACAATCTTGCCCCACAGCACCCAGGTGTCGCGACGGCCCTCCTTGCCCTTGCTGGGAGAAAACGGGTTAAGGTCGTAGAAGAACAGGACGCAGACGGCCAAAATGGCGCCGAGCTGAATAACGACCAGGAACATATTCCAGAACGTCTCGCTCACGTTCATCTTGACGAACTCGTCCACCAAGATCATGTGACCGGTCGACGAAACAGGCAGCCATTCGGTGATGCCCTCGACCAGGCCCATGAAGGCAGATTTTAGAAGCTCGATGATATCCAAAGGGACCCCCTCATTAGACACCCGCCGGTAGATGTTCTGCGGACGGTGCGGGCGATGTCCCATTATCAACCGTTGGCGGCACGCCTGTGCCTACCCTTACCAAAAAACTCGCCCGTTCACAGAATTGCGAGCGGTCAAACCGAAATCCTTGGGTATAACTGCAACAAGATAAAGTGTCCGGCGGCCAACGCGCCCGCGCCCGCCCGACGCACGAGCCCCGCGCCCGTGCGATAGACCAAGGAGGAAACCATGAACGAGGGCTATACCAAGGTATTTGTTTCACTCGACGGTACTGAGCAGCAGGATTTTGTGCTCGCACGCGCCATCAAGGTCGCCGCGAACAACGGCGCTAAGCTGATCATCGGCCACGTTATCGACTCCACCGCGCTCGAGAGCGCCGGTTCCTATCCGGTCGACCTGGTCAACGGCTTGGAGGAGGCCTTTAACAACTCCATCGCCAAGCAGCTCGAGGAGGCCAAAGCCAATCCCGACATTCCCGAGGTCGAGGTCATGATTCGCACCGGCCGCATTCGTGAGACGCTCAAGGATGAGATGCTCGACGTGGTCAAGCCCGATCTGGTGCTCTGCGGCGCCCGCGGCCTGTCCTCAATTAAGTACGCGCTACTGGGCTCGATTTCGACGTTCCTGCTGCGCAATACGGACTGCGACATTCTGGTCGTGAAGTAGGTTCCTTCCCGCCGGCGCAAGGCCTGCGGGGTTATCACGCCGACGTCCTCGCCGCTTCGCGGCTGCGGGATGTCGGCTTAGATAACCCTTCCCGGCCTTGCGCCTTCGTCACCGTACTTCAGCGAGTTGGCTGATAAAAGATGGCGTGCCGCCCCGTTTGGGGCGGCACGTTTTTGTTATAGGAGATTCATTTGAGCCTCATGGCTATGTTCCCGTTCGGGAACATAGCGCCAGTTGCTTCAGCTATATTCCCGAACGTGAACATAGCCCAGAGAAAAACAGCAAGAGCGCGCCTATTCGAAGTATTGGAACTTGTTGGTTGAGAAGGCAAACGTGACGACGAAGCCTTCGCTGGGCTCGGACGCTGCGGTGACGTCGATGCCCATCTTGGAGCACAGACGTGCCACCAGATAGAGGCCGATGCCCGTCGCGCGCTTGGTGGTGCGGCCGTTGTCGCCGGTAAAACCCTTCTCGAACACGCGGGGCAGGTCGGCCGCACACACGCCACAGCCGTTGTCCGCGACGGCGAGCTCGATGCGTTCGCTTGCCAGGCCCTCGTCCAGCAACGCGCCCGAAAACGTGATCTTCGCACCATCCTCACGCGCGTATTTAATGCTGTTCTGGATGAGCTGGCCCAAGATAAACTCGAGCCACTTCTCGTCGGTAAAGACCTCAAAGTCGAGGTTCTCGCACACCGGCGCCACGTGTGCCGCGATGAGCTCACGCGCATTGGCCTTGATCGCGCCCGTCACCAAGGTCTTGAGATCCCAGCGGCGAATCAGGTAGTCACGCTCCACGACTTCCGAGCGCGCGTAGTACAGCGCCTGGTCGATATAGCGCTCCACGCGAGCCAACTCACGGCCCAGGTCATCCACGCGCGACAGGTCGTCTTCGCTGCCGTCCAGGTTTTCCAAAATTAGATGGGCCGCCGCCAGGGGCAGTTTGGCCTCGTGGACCCAGCTCTCGATATAGTCGCGATAGTCATCGGTCTGACGACGGCCTTCGGCAACCTCGTCGCAGGCAGCTTTGCCCACCCGGCGCAAGACCTCGTACTCGAGCTCGCCCTCGGCATAGGTCGGGCATTGCACCATCTCCTGCACCCATGCGGGACTCTCGAGCTCCTCTGCCGCACGCTCCAGCTGGCGCAGAAAACGACGACGACGCGCGTACTCGATCACGATGCCGAGCATACCAAAGATAAAGGACACGCCGACCGCCACGACCACGATAGAAACGGGTGCACCGGCAACCGTCAGCACAAAGCAGCTCAGCAGCACGCCGCACGTCCATACGGCGACGGGAAGCAGCGCGTCTTTAAAGAACTTGCCAAACGACATAGCCGGCCCCTAGACCGAATAGCCTTGGCCGCGGTGCGTCGTCAAATACCCCTTGATGCCGATTTTTTCGAGCGTGGTGCGCAGGCGGTTGATGTTAACGGTGAGCGTGTTGTCGTCCACGAAGGCGTCGGAGTCCCACAGGTCCTGCATGATGGCCGAGCGCGAAACGATCTTGCCCGCGCGGCTCAGAAGCAGCGAGAGGATACGCAGCTCGTTTTTGGTGAGCTCGGTGCTGGTGCCCGTTTGCGTGTTGATGACCATGGAGCGTGCGAGGTCGAGCTCCAGTCCCTTGTGGACGAGCGTGCTGCGCTCGCCCGCCGACGCGGTGCGACGCAGCAAGGCATTGATGCGCGCCACGAGCACACGGGCGCTGTAGGGCTTGGGAACAAAGTCGTCCGCGCCGAGCGTCATGGCCATGACCTCGTCGATCTCGGTCGCGCGCGACGTGAGGACGATGATGGGAACCTCGGATTCGCGGCGAACCTCGTGGCAGATATGCTGGCCGTCCTTGACGGGAAGCGTGAGGTCGAGCAGCACCAGGTCGGGCGCGGCGGCGAGAATATCGCGCGAAACGTGCTCGAATGATTCGCATGCCTCGACCTCAAAACCCGCACGGGCAAGGATATCGGCAAGCTCGCGACGAATGGGCTCGTCGTCCTCAACGATATAGATCAGCGCCATGGATTCCGCTCCCCCCTTGGTTGTCTTGCCACCATTATGGCTGCGGAGCCGCAGGTGCGCGCCTTGCGCGTCACCAAGGTGACAGAACTGTTCGCGAGCGGCAGGGGCTTGCCCCTCGCTCGCAACGGGCACGGGAATTAAATGAGTTTTTAATCCCCGTCCCAGAAACATCATTTAGCGGCGGGCACGGAGCTTTTCGTAGCCGTCGGCAAAGAAGGCGACCGTGGCGGCGTCGGCCTCGGCGGCGTCCGTCTCGGTTGCGGGAACCACGCCGTGTTCGTCGCTCACCAGGAACAGGGCGCCCTTAAGCTGCGCGGGAATGTCTACGCGCGTGACCGGGATGCCCTTGGTCTGGGCCAACTGCTCAATGAGCGTCGCCGTGCCGCACAGGCACTCGTTCGCCGGCGCCACAAAGGCAAGCTCGCCGTTGTTGACGGCGGCGAGCAGCTCGGGCGCCACGCCGGTCTCGTCGGCTTCGGAGCGGGCCTCGGCAGAACGGGCACGCAGCGCCTTGGCCGACGTGTCGGCCAGCGGCTCGTACTCCCCCACCGTCATGGCGGCATTGCCGTTAACGTCAATCACCAGCATGAGCACGCCGTCGCGTGCGGTGTAGTCGCCCTCGGCAAGTGACCACTCAACGTGCTGCTTGGCCCAACTGAGCATGTTATGGGTAAGTGGCTCGCCCTGCACCAGACGCTCGGACAGCGCGCGGATGTGACGGTTGAGCATGGGCACCTTTTTGTTGGACATACGCCAACGGCAGATGAGCGCGGGCTTGTCGAGCGTGAACTTCTCGACCGCCTCCTGATTGGCGCAAAAGTCCTCGTACGCACGCTGATCCTCGGCATTGCCAAACAGCTCGTCATCATCAATCTGGGGCATGGTTGTACCTTTCGTGTTAGTCATTCCGTCCTCTTATACCAAAAAGACGGCCCTCCAAACGGAGCGACCGTCTTTTGCGGAGATTATTTTGTCCCGGGGCGAAACTTAGTGACGGAAATGCCTGGCACCGGTGAAGACCATAGCAATATTGTGCTCGTTGCAGGCCTGGATGCTCTCGTCGTCGCGCTTGGAGCCGCCGGGCTGGATGATGCAGGTCACGCCGTGCGCGGCAAGCACGTCGACGTTGTCGCGGAACGGGAAGAATGCGTCGCTTGCGCAGGCAAAGCCGCCCTTCTCCACGCCCTCGCGCTCGCAGAAGTCCTCGGCACGCTCGCAGGCCAGCAGCGCAGAATCCACGCGGTTGGGCTGACCGGGGCCCATGCCAATGCCGGCCTTGCCCTTGGAGACCAGGATTGCGTTGGACTTAACGCCCTTGCAGACCTTCCAGGCAAACTCGAGCTCGGCCATCTCGGCGTCGGTGGGCTTGCGGTCAGTGGGGAACGTAAAGGTCGCGGGGTCCTCGGTCACGTGGTCGACCTCCTGCACCAGCATGCCACCGTCGACGGAGCGCAGCTCCACCTGAGCGCCGTGGTCCACGCCGCCGGTAGCCAGCACGCGCAGGTTGGGGCGCTTAGCCATGCGCTCGAGCGCCTCGGCGGTGTAGCTCGGGGCGATGATGACCTCGACGAACTGCTTGTTCTGATCGGCAAAGTGCTCAACCAGCTCAAAGGGAACCTCGCGGTTGCAGGCGATGATGCCGCCAAAGGCGCTCTTGGGATCGCAGGCGAAGGCGCGGTCGTAGGCGGCCGTGATGTCCTCGGCAACGGCGGAACCGCAGGGGTTCTGGTGCTTGAGGATCACGCAGGCCGGCTCGTCGAACTCGCGGACCAGGTTCCAAGCGGCGTCGGCATCCAGATAGTTGTTGTAGCTGAGCGGCTTGCCCTGGATCTGCTCGGAGCCCACGAGCGGGAACTGCGAGCTCGCGGTGTTCTCGCAGCCCTCGGCAAAGCGGTAGACCGTAGCCTTCTGCTGAGGATTCTCGCCATAGCGCAGGTCGTCGACCTTCTCCAGCGAGATCTCGAGCTTGGCAGAGGTGTCCGCCACGTCGCTTGCCTGGGCGGCAAGCCAACGGGAGATAGCCGTGTCGTAGGCGGCGGTGGTCTGGTAGACCTTCACCTGCAGGCGACGACGGGTGGAAAGCGTGGTGCAGCCACCGGTCTCGCGCATCTCGGCCAGGACGGCGTCGTAGTCGGCCGGGTCGGAAATGACGGTAACGCTCGCGGCGTTCTTAGCGGCAGAGCGCAGCATGGAGGGGCCACCGATGTCGATGTGCTCGATGGCATCCGCGAAGGTGACCTCGGGGTTGGCGACGGTCTTCTCGAACTCGTACAGGTTGACGACGACCAGGTCAATCAGCTTAATGCCGTGCTGAGCGGCCTCCTGCATGTGCTGCTCGGAATCGCGACGGGCAAGCAGCGCGCCGTGAACCTTGGGATGCAGCGTCTTGACGCGGCCGTCCATCATCTCGGGATAGCCCGTGAACTCCTCGATGGGGGTTACGGGAACGCCCGCGTCCTCGATGGCACGAGCCGTGCCGCCCGTAGAGATGATCTCGACGCCAAAGTCGTCAACCAGCGTCCGTGCGAAATCGACGACGCCCGTCTTATCGGTAACCGAGATCAACGCGCGTGCGATCTTCACATCAGATCCCATGCAGTCCTCCTGTCTGGTACGCCGCCGTGCTCTGTGAGTCGGTGATACGTCGATCTGCAGCGCTCGCGCAGCGGCATTGAAAATACTGATTTAATGTAGCGCATCGAGCGCGACGATGCACCCCGCAACGCGCGGCTGTGCAGAAAAAGCTTCGAGCGGGGGTTGCAGGAGCGCCACTGGGCACGGTGAGTTGATGGAACACAGGGGCACCATAATTAGATGCCAACGGCGTGGTAGAACTGTGCTCGATATGCATCCGCAATAGAAAGAGGCACCATGGTCTCGCGGGTTCTCTACCGACCGTTTGATACCGAAGATTTCGACGCCATCGCGCTGATCTTGCAGCAGCTTTGGCACAACAACTCGGATAACGATGAGTACAACCGCCTTGAGGCCGCGTGCGATCTTGCCTACTGCCTTTCTTCATCGACGTTTTCGCAGGTTGCCGTAATCGACGGTCAGGCGCGCGGCATTGCGCTTGCACGCGCAGGACAGAGCTCCGGCGTCACTATCAACGAACATTGGATGGATACTGAGCGTGCACTGCTGTCGCAGATGCGTGAGCTAGAACCCGAGTCGTGCGCCGAGTATCTCTCGTTTGTGCGCACAACCATCCGAACCAACAACCGCCTGCTCGAGAGCAGCCCGCTGCCGCACGACAACGAGGTCACGCTGCTTGCCGTGGATCGCGATGTCCACGGCCTGGGCGTTGGCACGGTTCTGCTCGACGCCGCAATCTCGCATCTGTCCTCGCGCGGGGCGACCAGCGCACACCTGTACACCGACTCCAACTGCTCGTGGAAGTTCTACGAACTGCACGGCTTTAAGCGCACCGCCACGCACCGCGCCAACCGCGAGGAACGCCGCCACGCCATGCCGCGCGAAAGCTTCCTCTACGAACTGGACCTAACCGTCTAGGCCCAGCAGCCATACCTAGTCGTTGGGGACAGTCTTAAATGACTAGTCGCTGGGGACAGTCTTCGTAGGTAGCGCATAAACGGGGATGGGCTTTCCCCGACGGCTGTCGAGAAAAGCCCATCCCATAGCTTACGACCGTTAGAACGTTCCGCCGCCGCCACCGCCGACGCCGCCTCCGCCGCCGCCCGAGCTGTCGGAGCTCGAAGCCAGCTCACGGATGCTCTCGTGATACACATCGTTAAATGAATCGAGCGGCGAATCGATACCGTAATGATGGTAGTACCACCAGTAGCAGGGGTAATTGTCGTAGAAACCGTCGGCCTCGCGCACCTCGGGAGGAACAGCCTCGGCAAGCTGACGCAGGACTTCCTTCGAAACGCCTAGCGCCACACCCATCACCAGCAGCTTGTTCCACAGTACCAGATCGCCGGGGACGGCTTCCTTTAGGCGCGTGAAATCCTCGAGCCAATGCTTAAGCGCCTTGCAGCGAGCCGCAACCTCGGCGCCCTCCGGCGTAAAGCGGCGGAACGTAAGGCCCACGCCAATACCCACCAGCACAATCGGCACCGAGATAACCGCGGCGATAATGTTCGCCTGTGCGCCGTCGGTAAAGAAGATGGACCCCGCGGGAACACAGGCGATCAGAATACCAAGAACCAGGCAAAGCACCATTGCGACAATGCCGTCCGAGGCAACGTACTCGCTATCGGCTAGCTTGCCCTTAACGGTGTTCTGATAGTCCTCGAGCTTGTCGCCCACGGGCGTAGCGTGCTGCTTGACGTAGTGCTGCAGCTCGTCGAACGTGCGCGAGCGATCGCCGTTCTCGTCGGGCTTAGCACCGGCAAAGAAGACCTTGAGCACCATGCAGTCAATGCCCTTGGCCGACTTCCAGCCCGCATCACTCACCGTCACGCGATACGTCTGCTCTTCTTTTTCACGCCCCAACAGGCCCTTCTTAGCCTTGGTCACGGTCGCCTGCTCCAGCTTGATCACACGGTCGTCAGTGAGCTTCATGAGCGTGGCGATATATGCCTGATCGGGCACCTCGTTCCAGCTCATGAGGGCCGAAAGCACGGCGGGATGGTCGGCCGAAGGCACATCGCGGAAATATTCGTCCTGGAAAAGCGGCTTGGGCTTGCGGCGACACAGCTTGAACACAACGATTGTGCCGGTAAAGGCCACCGCCGCGACAACACTTAGCACGGCAAGTGCATTGGCAATCATGCGACCGTGAGCGCGGCGGGCGTTAGCCTCGTCGGCCCATTCTTTCTCTTCGCTCAGGATCGTTGACATGCGCTCCTCACTTGAAGCGGAAAGCCATGGCACCCAGTCGCTGGGGAAGGCGATGCGCGCCTCGGCGAATTCGCCCTGATGCACGCAGGGAATGGTATAGGTGACCATGGGCTCGTCCTCATCGAGTGACACATCGCCCGTCAGCGGACCGTGGCCCCATGCGCGAAAGTTATCGCCCTTGACGGCCGCCGTCCCGGCAGCAGCATTTGCGAAGTACACTTCCATCTCGACATCGTCGGAATCCGCAGACCAGCCGTCACCCACAAATTTCCAATAGAGCTCGGCGGTGTCGGCCCAGTTCATAACCGCACCAGTCATGGTGTAGCTCACGTAGAAGATCACGCTGTCGCCGCTCTCGTGGGGGCTAAAAACCTTGATCTTTACGCCGCCGTCGGACTGCTCAACCATATAGACGCCAGAGTCGCCCTTGTTCGCGCTATCGACCCTGTTAAACGCGGTGTCCTCTTCCTCGACACTCAGAACGTCGACGCCCGCCGTGCCGCCCTGCTGGTTGGTGCCCGTATTGATCTCCCAAAACACGCCGTTGATGTCGTCGTCGAAATCGAACTGGCGTCCCTCGACAACGGTCAGCGATCCATCGGCCTCAACCGTGGCGCCGATGTAGGTTTGGCTCATGGAGTAGCCGTCGGCGTGCGCGGCGGCAGGCAGCAGCAACAACGCAAGCGCGACGAGTGCGCAGACGGAAGCGAATCGCGCAAACAGGCGGCGCTGCCGACAGGGCTGGGCAACGGGGGCGTTCATAGGCACATCCTTTGTCTGTGATACCAACAGCGTCATTGTCCCACGTTTACGGGCGCACATGACGAATATCTAGGCGACCGGAGCGCCAAACGGGATGAAAGTCACGCCCGCCGCCAGCAGCTAGTCATTGGGGACGTTCTTAAATGACTAGTCGTTGGGGACACTCCTTGGCGTGGCCTGCACCAACGATAGATACCACTTCACAGCTCCGTCACAGGTGTAGCGGCTTTGTGTGGGCGCGGCATACGCTGATTGAGCCGCCAGCCGAGGGGCATAAAGCAGTTGAGCGAAAACGGTTTGCCCCTTTGCCGTCCGCTCGAGGATCATGTCCCCCTTTTCCGCGGAAACCCCGGCAGTTGCGAAGAGCTGCCGGGGTTTCTGTCGTTTGAGGGGTTGGGCTGGCGGGCGGCGATCGAGCTGTCGAGCCGGTGGTCCGGCACGCGCAACGCGCGGCCTCGGCAACTTGCAGGCCACGGCAGCGTCTCCCCCACCGCGCCCCGCGCTATACTCGTCCGCATGGATATCAACGCACGCAACATAGCAACACACGCCGCGGACGCGCCAGCGATGCCGCCCGCCTCTGCCCCCGCGCCCGTCGTGGGCCGCTTTGCCCCGTCGCCCTCGGGCCGCATGCACTTGGGCAACGTGTTCAGTTGCCTGTGCGCGTGGCTTTCGGCCCGCAGGCAGGACGGCCGCATCGTACTGCGCATCGAGGACCTGGACGATCGCTGCAAGCGTCCGGAACTTGCCGCTCAACTGATTGACGACCTGGCCTGGCTGGGGCTTGAGTGGGACGAAGGCCCCTACTACCAGCACGATCGCCTGGACTTGTACGAGGACGCCCTGCACCAGCTGCAAGACGCCGGCCTCACCTACCCCTGCTTTTGCACGCGCGCCGAGCTCCACGCCGCGAGCGCACCGCACGCCAGCGACGGCACGCCCATCTATCGCGGCGCCTGCCGAGGCCTTTCTGCCGAGGAGGTTGCCCGCCGCAGCATCCTGCGCGCTCCGGCCACGCGCCTGCGCGTGCCCGCCGTCGACGACCTCGCAGACGATGTGGTCGAATTTGTGGACCGCACGTATGGTGCCCAATGCGAGGCGCTCGCCACCGAATGCGGCGACTTTTTGGTGCGCCGCAGCGACGGCGTGTTTGCCTATCAGCTAGCCGTGGTGGTCGATGACGCCGCCATGGGCGTCACCGAGGTCGTGCGCGGATGCGACCTGCTGGGCTCCACGCCGCGCCAAATCTACCTGCAGCATCTGCTGGGACTTCCCACGCCGCACTACGCGCACATTCCGCTGCTCATGTCGCCGGACGGCCGCCGCCTTTCCAAGCGCGACCGCGATCTGGACCTGGGCGAACTACGCGCCCGGTTTGGCACGCCCGAGGCACTGCTGGGCTGGCTCGCCGGGCAAACGGGCATCGCGCCGGACACCACGCCGCGTACCGCCGAGCAGTTGGTCGAGCACTTTGGCTGGGATGTCATCCGCGCGCACCGGGAGAACATCGTTATGGATGGAAGGACAGGCATGCAACAGACGACAGCCCACCCTGACGAGCACCTCGATAGCGACATTGCCAAAGTATCAACAACCCAGCTTTCGCCAGAGGGGTTCGATGAGTTCTGCGAAATACTTGACTCTCCCACGCCTGACGCTGCGAAAACGTTGCTCGAGCGCAAGCCGGCTTGGGAGTAAATCCCTTAACAAATCGGTTTTGGTTCGCCACGAAGCTCATGCGTCTGCGCCCCTACGCAACATCCCAAGGCTGGAGTTCGTCACCCAGGCGAACGATGCAGTCGTAGAGCACGGTGTGGCGTTCGGCCGGGTTGGCATCCCGATGGAAATGCCCGTAGTACCAGCGTTTGTAATCCAAGTGGTCTTCCAGCTCATCGAAAAATGCCGTAAGCCGATCAACGGCGGGGTAATTCCAGCCGGGTACCGGATAGAGCGTGGGCGAAAGCATGCGCGTGGAGCAGGTGTGGGTGATCACGTAGTCGACCTTCCAGCCCACGCTGTCGAGCTTTGCCCGCGCCTCCTCAAAGTTGCGCTCGTCCGGCAGCTCCTGCGGCCACCAGCTGGAATACGGAATGCGGTATTCCTTATCCACGCTCGTGGCGCCGCCCATGGTAAAGATCGTTGAGCCGTCGAGCTCAAAAACCTCACCGCGCGTCAGGCGTCGGATGGGCGAGGTGTCCGACAGACGCTGCGTCAGGCCGCCGTGCCACAGCTCCATGGGGCGCTCCGACCAGTGATCGAAACGCTCGTGGTTGCCGTCGACAAACAGCACGGTATAGGGGCGCGACTCCAGCCAGGCGATGTCGGCACATTCCTCGGCAGAGAAATCCCACGGAAAGCCAAAGTCGCCCGCGATGATGAGATAGTCGTCACTTGTCAGACCATCCCCAAGATCCCAGTCGCGAAGCTTTTGCATGTCGACGCCGCCGTGAATATCGCCCGTCACATAGACCGTCATCGGATCACCACTTCCCTGTAAGTCGCTAGCCCACATTCTGCACGATCACTAAGTCAACCGTTCCAGCCCTTCCATCCTTTGGGACCTACCCCTCGCTCTTCCATCCAAACGGGTCAAACACCCAAAAGATCAGATCGAGCACGCCGCCGGTCATCGTGGCGCCGGCAAGAGCCATGCAAACATGCAGAAAGCTGGCACTTCGGAGCACGTCGAACGGCCCCAGAACAGCCAGCAGCGCGACCGCTGCGCCGGCTACGCACAGCGCGAGGCACGGCCCCGCGTCCTTTACGCACTTCTTTGCGAGATGCTTTGCGTTGTCACTCATCGGTATCGAACTCCTTAGAGGGTCGTTGTTCAGACGCATGCCGCCGCGGCAGAGCGGGGCGGCAGGGTAAGTGTCACATGCTGTGCGGACATCAATGGAGAAACCGCCTGCTCGACCAACCTTTGACGCCGTTTTGCACCGGCACCACATCCCCCGCTATCGAGGTCTAATACTTTTCCCACCGCTACCCAAAAACTCATCCAACGTTAATCTTGGCTCAAGAATCGCTTAATCTATAACCTGCACTATAGAGTTCGACCAAGGGCGGGGCGGCGCCGCGCAACGCAGGCCGCCGAACGCAACGCTCGCGCCCGGGCAGATCGCCCGGCGTCGCGCCCATCGAACGAAAGGACAGGTCATGGACGACCTCGAAAAAGTTGAAACCATCCGCACCAAGTGCAACGTGAGCTACACCGATGCCAAAGCCGCGCTCGACGCCGCCGACGGCAACGTTTTGGACGCCATCATTTGGCTCGAGTCGCAAGGCAAGACCCAGACCACGTCGGCGCACGCCGCCACCGAGTCCGCGCCAGTCGATGAGCCCTCAGCCGAGATGGTCGCCGCGCAGGCCGCCTACGAGAAGTCGAGCGAAAAGACCGACTTCTCCAAGAAGATGGACAGCGTATGGGAGTACCTCAAAAAGCTCTTCCGCCTGAGCCTGGACACCAAGTTTATCGCCACGCGCCGCGATGCGATCATCCTCAACATCCCCATCCTGATCCCCATCATCGCCCTGTTTGCCTGGGGCGCTACGATTTGGCTGATGCTGATTGGCCTGTTCTTTGGCATGCGCTACCGCATCGACAGCGACGGCGACGTGCCCGGCAGTATCAACAACCTTATGAATCACGCCGCCGATGCCGCGGACGACATCAAGCAAAATCTGAACGACGACAAGTAATCGCAGACGGGGGCACGCATGGCACGGATCCTGATCGTAGAGGACGAGGAGAAAATCGCCCGCTTTGTGACGCTCGAGCTGGAGCACGAGGGCTACCAGGTGGAACACGCCGCCGATGGCCGCACCGCCGTGGACCTGGCGCTGGAGCGCAACTACGATCTTATTCTGCTCGATGTGCTGTTGCCGCAGCTCAACGGCATGGAGGTCCTGCGGCGCGTCCGCAAGCACAAGGATGTGCCGGTGATAATGGTCACCGCGCGCGATGCCGTGATGGACAAGGTGGCCGGGCTCGATGCCGGCGCCGACGATTACCTGACCAAGCCGTTTGCGATTGAGGAGCTGTTCGCACGGATCCGCGTGGCGTTGAAGCGCTCGGAGGCCGTGCGGGCGGCTTCGGGCGTTGGCGGCATCGGGACGGGCGCGGCAGGCGGCACGGGTGTCGGCGCCACTGCGATGCCCCCGGTCAGTGACTCGACCCAGGTTTCCGCCTCGCTCTCCCCCGCCACGCTCGCCGCGGGTTCGGTCGTGCTCGATCCCGATCGCCGCGAAGTCACGGTCGGCGGCTCACCCATCGCGCTCACGGCCCGCGAGTTCGATGTCCTCGCCCTGCTTATGGCGCACGCCGGCAGCGTGCTCACGCGCGAGCGCATCGCGCACGAGGCGCTGGGCTACGAATACGTAGGCGACACCAACAACGTCGACGTGCACATCGCGCACCTGCGCGCCAAGATCGAAGACGCCGGCAGCGCCCGCATCATCCAGACCGTGCGCGGGGTGGGCTATGTCTGCCGTGCGTAACGCCGAGGCCAAACGCGTCACCTCCATCGCCCGTGCCATCAACTGGAGCTATATGTGGCGCCGCCTGATAAGCTACGTCTGGCTCGATCTGCTGCTGATGGTGATTGCGGCGGCGATCCTCGTCTATGGATACAACCAGACACTGCCCGACAGCGCGTTTACCGCAGGATGGATCCCCGGCGCCACCGTTCGCGGCATGTCGCTGAAGCCCGCGCGCGGCTGGGACCTGACAACGCTCACCTATACCGTCGAGCTTGCGCGTACCACCAAGACCTTCCCCCTCGCGCAGGACCTCATCGCACTTTGGCCCCTCTATATCGTTGTTGTAGGTTGGCAGGTCATCAGCATGCTCGATATGCTCGGCGGCGCCCGCCGCGTGCGCCGCACCATGGCGCCGCTCAACGATCTGGCCCTGCGCGTGGACGAACTCGGCCGCATGCAACTCGCCGGCGGCAAAATGGAAACACTGGAGCAGGCCATCGAGCGCGCAAGCGTCGACTCGCCGAGCGTCACTACCGGCGACGCCGACCTGGCAAGCATCGAGGTTGCACTCAATCGCCTACTGCGCCAGATGCAAGAGGCCAAGCTGCAGCAGATGCGCTTTGTCAACGACGCGAGCCACGAGCTGCGCACGCCCATCGCGGTGATTCAGGGCTACGTGAACATGCTCGACCGCTGGGGTAAGGACGACCCGGACGTGCTGGCGGAGTCCATCGCGTCCCTTAAAGCCGAAAGCGAGCACATGCAAGAGCTTGTGGAGCAGCTGCTGTTTTTGGCGCGCGGCGATGCCGGGCGCACGGTCCTGCGGCGCGCGCATACCAACTTGGCTGCACTGGTCAGCGAGGTATGCGAAGAATCGCAGATGATCGATACCGAGCACACGTATCGGCTGGCTTCTGACGCTGCGCTTGCCAGCGACCCGCGCTGCGACGCGCCCGTCGACGTGGCGCTCGTGAAGCAGGCTCTGCGCGTGATCGTGCAAAACGCCGCCAAGTACTCGGATGCGGGAACGACCGTCACATTTGGCATAACGCCGGATGCGGGCGCGGGCACGATCGACATAAGTGTTGAGGACGAGGGCATCGGCATGAACCAGGAATCCGCAGCTCACGCGTTCGAGCGGTTCTACCGTGCCGACAACGCGCGCGATGCCGGCGCACAGGGTTCGGGTCTGGGGCTTGCGATCGCCAAGTGGATCGTCGACAGCCACGGCGGCGTCATCGGTGTGACCTCGGTCGAAGGGGTCGGCAGCCGCTTTACGATTCGCCTGCCGCGGCAGGAAGCCCCTCGGCATAAATAAAGGGATAGGGCCACGCGGCCCTATCCCTTTTTGCCAGCTATGGCAGCTTGTGCGCTACTCGCGGCACAGGTGCACGGCGAAACCGGCGAACTCGCGCTTAAAGTACACGAGCTTGGTACCACCGTCGGGCAGCAGCGCGCGCGACTCTTCGTTGACCTCGAGCCCGCGCTCGGCAAACCACTTCTCAGCTGCATCGATGTCGTTAACGGCAAAGCCGATGTGGCCCTTGGTGCCACGACCGTTCTGCTTCATGATCTCGACCAGCGAATCGTTAAAGTACGAAACCGGGGTCTCGATGACGGGCAGGCCCATCATCGTCGAGAACAGCTCCGCGATCTCCAGGGCGTCTGCCGGGTCGGTGGCGTTAATGCCCACATGGGCAACGCGCATACCAAAGAGCTCTACCGGGTTGGCGTTCTGCTCACTCATGCAGTCAGCGCCTACTGAGCCATGACGTCGAGAACGGCCTTCTCGGCGGCAACGCGGTTCATGCCGGTCATGAAGGGCACGCCACTCACGTACGGGCAGGTGAGGCCCTCGGGGGCAACGGTGGTGGCGATCAGCAGGTCAGCGCCCTCGTCGCAGTAATCCTTGGCCTCGGAGATGGCGCACTGCACGATCTCGTACTTGTCGGCATAACCGTTGGCGTCGAGCAGAGTAGCGACCTTCTGGGCAACGAGCGTGGAAGTAGCAGCGCCAGCACCGCAAGCCAAAACGATCTTCTTCATAGGTAATGTCTCCCTTCATGGTTTACTTTAGGTAAGTGTACCGCAGCGAGCGATGGCACTCGGCCTCGATGAGCTTTTATGCCAGTTTGCTTGCGCGCTGCGTATAATACATCTAGTACGTGTTGTCATACCGCTCGCTTTATGAGCGACTAAGGACCCTAATATGCCCGATTCCCGCACACTCTGGACCGCCGTCGTTATCATCTGCATCGCCGTGTCGGTGTTCTTTAGCGTCAAAAAACGCACCACGTTTAAACGCCTGCAGCAATTGATGGCCGCCAAGCAGTGGGACGAGTTCGATCGTTTGCTCGACGGCAAACTCACCAGCATGCTGTACCCGCGCTACAACCGCGACTACCTGCGCCTGAACTCCTATCTGCTGCGCGAGGACCATAAGCGCGCCGACGAGATGTTCGACCTGCTACTGGGACTCAACCTGCCCAAGATGCAGCGCGTCGACCTGGTAATCAAAGCTTTTAACTACTACGTTGGCCAGGAGGACCGCAAAAAGGCCAAGGAGTTGCTGCACGAGATCAAGGGCTTTGAGGGCGGTCAGGCCGAGGCAGTCGCACACGAATGCCAGCTGATGTACGACACGATGATCCTCAAGCGCCACAACGACATTCCCGAGCTGGAGCGCATGCTCGAGGATGTCGGCGACGACCCGGTCAAGCGCTGCCGACTGGAGTACCTGCTGGCCCTGCAGTATCAAAACAAGGGCGACGAGGCAAAGTTCCAAGAGTTCCTGGAGAAGTCGGGCCAACACTCGATGGCCGTCAACGCGTAACGGACGGCTTGTGCTAGACTTCTAGTCTCACGGGGGCGTGGCGGAATTGGCATACGCAGGAGACTTAAAATCTCTCGCCGCAAGGATTGTGGGTTCGAGTCCCACCGCCCCTACCATATGGAGCTTTCGAGCCCGTGTCCCCAAGGGATGCGGGCTCGTCTCTTTTGGACGCCGGTGGGGCTCTAAGTTGCGGTGGAATAGGGACTGTTTGGTGCCCGAAAGGGCGATTTTAGTCCGTATTTCACCGCAACTTATTTAGAGGGTGCTGAGAGTGGGGGTCCAGGCGATGGTGGGAGTCACGCCGTCGAGAACCTCGTTGATGGTGGCGGCCATGCCAGCGAGTAGGCTGTTCTCGCTTACGGTGAGCGTCTTGTAGCCGCCGGCTCGCATGAGCTCGCGGATCACCACGGCGCCAGCCAGAATCACGCTCGCGCGCTTGGGCTGCACGCCCGGCAGCGCAGCGATACCCTCCACACCCAGCGTAGACATACGATCGATGGCGGCCGAGATCTGCTCCAGCGAAAGCTCGCGCAGGTGCACAAAGTTCGAGTCGTACGGCTCCAATTCGTGGACCAGCGCCACGAGCGTGGTGACGGTACCGCCCACCGCAACGAGGCGCTCGGCGCGCGCAAAGTCGCTGGGCAGGCCCTCAAAATAGGCGGAGAACTGCTCGCCCGCCCACGCGGCGGCAGCCGCAAGCTCGCCGTCCGTGGGCGGCAACGCGGAGAAGAAGCGCTCCGTCACGCGACGGCAACCGATGTCCAGTGAGCGCGTTCCCTCCAGCGCAAAGACCCCGCGCTCAGGCGCATAGACGCCCGTCGCGAGCTCCGTGGAGCCGCCGCCCGAATCGGCGACGATGATGCACTCGCCAGCAAAGTCGTGTGCCACGCCAAAAAACGTCAGGCGCGCCTCGACCTCGCCCGGAATCACCTGCGGTTCGAGCCCCAGCTCGCGCAGGCCGTCCAGCAGCAGCACGGCGTTGGATGCATCGCGCGCGGCGCTCGTGCACGTGGTGCAGATGCACGCGGCCCCAAAGGCACGGGCTTCGTCCACAAACATGCGGCACGCAGCAAGCACGCGCTCAACGGCCGCCTCGCAAAAGCGCCCCGTCGCGTCCACGCCCTCGCCCAAGTCGGTAATCTCGGTATGCTTGGACGATTCCATGATCGCCCCGCCCTCGACCTGGGCCAACACCAGTCGCGACGACACCGTTCCCAGGTCGATCGCCGCCACCTTATAGCGTTTGCAATTTGTCATTGCGGGCTCCCCTCCGGGCGCTATTTGCCGTTGGACACGACCGTCTGGCCCTCGACACCGTTAAACCCAAACAGCATGTCGAGCGCCTGGATGTACCACGGCGCATCCTTACCGACTTCTTCGATTTCCTTGGCAACTTCGCTGGCCTTCTTGGCGTTCGACGACTTCTTGCTCGACGACGAGTCCGAATCGTCATCCAAGCCCAGCACGTCAATTTTGGTCTCGCCGGGCATTACCAGGCCCAGGCCCTCGGACGCCGCGTCCTTAATGCCCTCCTCCGAGAGCAGTTTGTCGACGCTTTTTTGCAGCTCATCATTGTATTGCTGACGAATCTCGACCTGCTTGGCCAAGATATCGCTCGAACGCTTTGCCACGTACAGATCGCGCACGGGGAAATACAGGCTCACGAGCACCAGGGCAACGACAATGCCGATGAATAGCCCTCGCTGAGGACCGTGGGTAAAGTCGTAAATTGCCTTGACCACCGCGTTGTCGTTGGCGTAGTGCATAAAGTCCGAGCCCGAAAAACGGTTCGAGGGCCTGGTCGACTTTTCGTGCGTTTGAGCCGAGGGGCGCTGAGCATGCGTCGGGCGCGCCGAACGTGGCGGGCGGTCCGTTGACGTATTCATTTGAGCATGGGGGTGTGAGGCACTTGGCGGACGCTGCGCGCGGTGATCGACGCCGCCGTAACCAGACCCGCCAAGCTGCGCGGTACGCGCACGACGAGACGACGGCTCACGCGAACCGGCGGAATAGTACCTGTTGTCGTAAATCTGATCCATGTGCGCCTTGTGCGGTTGAGGTTTGTTTGCGCTAAGTCCTTTAGTTATAGCACGAGCGCCTGCACCGCCTTCGCCAGCCTTTGCTCGACATAAAAAAGGCGCTGAGCCATATGGCCCAGCGCCAATAGTGCTTTGCGGCATCCAGCCAAGGCGGGGCGGAACCGAGTCAACCCCGCCCCGCGAGTACCACTTGTTTAGCGGATGTTGTAGAACGCAGACTTGCCGGCGTAGCGCGCGCTGCCCTCGAGCTCGTCCTCGATACGGATGAGCTGGTTGTACTTGGCGATGCGGTCGCTGCGGCACGGGGCGCCCGACTTGATCTGGCCGGCATTGACGCCCACGACCAGGTCGGCGATCGTGGAATCCTCGGTCTCGCCGGAACGGTGGCTCACGATGCAGGCGTAGCCGGCCTCCTTGGCAGTCTCGATAGCCTCGAGCGACTCGGTGAGCGTACCGATTTGGTTGACCTTGACCAGGATTGCGTTGGCGGCGCCCAGCTCGATGCCCTTCTTGAGGCGCTCGGTGTTGGTGACGAACAGGTCGTCGCCCACCAGCTGCACCTTGTTGCCAATGCGACGGGTGAGCTCAACCCAGCCGTCCCAGTCCTCCTCGGCCATGCCGTCCTCGATGGAGATGATGGGATAGGTGTCGACAAGCTTCTCCCAGTAATCGACCATCTGGGCGCTCGTGTACTCCACGCCCTCGCCCTTGAGCTCGTACATACCGGTCTCGGCGTTGTAGAACTCGGTGGACGCCGGATCCATGGCGTACATGAAGTCGACGCCGGACTTAAAGCCGGCCTTCTTGACGGCCTTGGTAATGTACTCGAACGGCTCGGCATTGGTCTTGAGGTTGGGCGCGAAGCCGCCCTCGTCGCCCACGCCGCCGCCCAGGCCGGCCTCGTGCAGCACGCCCTTGAGGGTGTGGTAGACCTCGGCGCACCAGCGCAGGCCCTCGGCAAAGCTCGGGGCGCCCACCGGCATGATCATGAACTCCTGGAAGTCAACGTTATTGTCGGCATGCACGCCGCCGTTGAGGATGTTCATCATGGGCGTGGGCAGCAGGTGGGCGTTGACGCCGCCCAGGTACTGGTACAGCGAAAGACCCGCGGACTCGGCAGCGGCGCGGGCAACTGCCAGCGACACGCCCAGAATGGCGTTGGCACCGAGCTTGGTCTTGTTAGGGGTGCCGTCCGCGGCAATCAGCGCGGCATCGACGGCGCGCTGGTCGAAGGCGTCGAGGCCCACGACGGCGTTAGCGCACTCGTTGTTGACATGCTCGACGGCCTGCGAAACGCCCTTACCCAGGTAGCGGCCCTTGTCGCCATCGCGCAGCTCGCAGGCCTCAAAGGCGCCGGTCGAAGCGCCCGAAGGCACCATTGCGCGGCCGAAGCTGCCGTCCTCGAGCACGACCTCGACCTCGACGGTGGGATTGCCGCGGCTGTCGAGCACCTCGCGACCGTAGACGTCCAAAATATCGCTCATGTTGTCTCCCTCTCACTTGGAAACGTAGTGGATGCAAGCGACCGGCTGACCGTGCACCGTCGGTGCGCCTCCGTAAGTTAGCCATGTCGCACTTTTTGCATTATGCCCTAAGTTAGCCGATGGATACACTTGATTTTCGAAAAATTTAGCGGGAACGATGAGGCGTGTCAGCCCGTCGTTCCCGCAGTCTTACTCCTCCGCCTTTGCGGCATCCCACAGGTCGTTGAGGCCGTGGGTCGAAAGCTCGGCAAGATCAACATGGGCATCGGCCGCCATCTGCTCCATTGCAGCCCAACGGCGACGGAACTTGGCCGTGCTGGCACGCAGGGCGCTCTCGGCGTCAATCCCCTCTTTGCGCGCAACGTTGACAAGGGCAAAGAGTAGGTCACCAAACTCCGTCTCGCGCTCGGGCGTTCCGGGAGCCTCGGCCTCAAACTCGGCACGCTCCTCGGCAACCTCGTCCCACACATCCTGGACCGTCTCCCACTCAAAGCCCACGGCCGCCGCCTTGCGCGAGACCTTTTGCGCTTGCATCAGCGCCGGCAGGTGCGTGGGCACGCCGTCGAGCAGTCCCTCGGGCGCGGCCTCGCCTGCCGCCACGGCCTTGTCCTTGGCGGCCTTCTCGGCAAGCTTGACCTCGTCCCAAATCTTGAGCACCTCGTCAGAGCTGTCGGCATCCGCATCGCCAAACACGTGCGGGTGGCGACGGATGAGCTTGGCGTCGATATCGCGTGCCACATCGGCCAGCGTAAACTCACCGGCGTCCGCCGCAATCTGCGCATGCAGCACGACCTGCATGAGCACGTCGCCCAGCTCCTCGCGCAGGTGAACCGCGTCGTCCGCCTCGATGCAGTCGAGCGCCTCGTAGGCCTCCTCGATCATGTTCTTGCCAATGCTGCGGTGCGTCTGCTCGCGGTCCCACGGGCAGCCGTCGGGCTGACGCAAGCGCCAGACGGTCTGCACCAGATGTTGTAGCTCGGCCGACGCGTCGACCAGCGTGGACAAATCGCGCGAGCCCTCGGCATTTTGCTGAGCCATGTGCTGCGCCATGGTTAGTCCTCCTCCAGGATCACGTGGCGGAACGCTCCGCCCTCGTAGATGCCGTAGCTGTGCGTGCCGTCCTTGGGGATGCTCACGCTGCCGGGGTTGAAGAGCCACAGGCCCGGGTGTGCAGCGCTTTCCTCGTTGACCTTGATGTGCGTATGGCCGTAGACGAGCGCGGAGCCCTCGGGCAGCGCGGGCGCGTGGTCGACGCTGTTGTGCATGCCGGCGCCAAAGACATGGCCGTGCGTCAGGAACAGCTCGCGGCCGGTCTCGTCGAACAGCGTGGCGTAGTCGGCCATGACGGGAAAGTCGAGGACCATCTGGTCGACCTCGGCATCGCAGTTGCCGCGTACCGCGATGATGCGGTCGGCCAGGGCGTTGAGCAGCGGGATCACGCGCTTGGGGGCGTAATCGCGCGGCAGGTCGTTGCGCGGACCGTGGTAGAGCAGGTCGCCCAGCAGCACAATGCGATCGGGCTGCTCGGACTCGATGGCGGCGCAAAGGCGTTCGGCCCAATATGCCGAGCCGTGGATGTCGGAAGCGATGAGGTATTTCATGGGGAGATCCTTTCGAATGGGGTTGATATGGCTGGGCGCAGGATGTCGCCACCAGCCGCGTTATTCAAATCGCAGTGCCACGGCTTGTGCCGCCTGCATCACGCGCTGGAGCGGCACATTGTGCTCGCGGGCGAGACGGGCGCAGTCCTCGTACTCGGGCGCTGCACGCTCGCTGCCGTCGGGCAGGGTTGCCACCTTGACGGACACCTCGCCCCATAGCGTCGTTACGCGCTCAAAGCGGCGTGGCAGGCAAACGCGCTCCATGACCTGGCGACGAATGCCGTTGGTCGTGGTTTCCAAAAAGATAATCGTCTGCAGGCGCTCGATATCCTCGTGAGCACAGATTACCTGTAGCTGCCAACTGGGACGGCCTTTCTTGCAATAGAGGGGCAGCCAATGCACCTCGCGCGCACCCGCCTCGCGCAGGCGGTCGGCAGCGTAGGCGAGCACCTCGGGCGACGCGTCGTCGATGTCGCATTCCAGCTTGACGATGGTCTCGGGCGCATCGGTCTCGCGGGACAGCGGGGATGTGCTATCGCATTGCATACGGTCCGGATCCTTTCCGCGCGGGCTCGTTTTGTTCATCCAAACGCTAGCACATCGCGGGCGGCGCAGAGGCGGCGTCATGGGATAGATGCGACTTTTGCTGGGCGCAAGTGCTGGCGCGCTCCAACGCCGGCCCGCTCCACTCAAACGTGTACGTCAGCCTCCAAACATGTCATTTTTTGCAGCTTTTTGAGGCTGATGTACATGTTTTGAGAGCGCAAGCGAGGCCGCACCGCGCGCCGCACAGCCTTTCCAATCGATTTCGACCCCTGGCGTGCCCGGCGTGTTGAAAGCTGCGCCATTACAATGGAGCGGATTCGCTTGACGCAAGGGAGCTGCCATGTCTGCTTGCCCGATGGTCGATTGCCATACCCACACCTCGTTTTCGGACGGACATGCCTCGTTTGAGGACAACGTTCGCGCCGCTGCTGCGGCCGGTTGCCGCGTCATGGTCTCGACCGACCATCTCGCCCTGCCCGCCAGCATGGACGCCAACTGCGAAGTGCAGGTTGTCGAGGGCGACCTGCCGGCACATCGTCTGGCCTTTGAGGACGCCCGCAAACTCGCCGCGCAGATTGCGCCG
The DNA here is from genome assembly GCA_900553705.1 of uncultured Collinsella sp. GTDB lineage: Bacteria > Actinomycetota > Coriobacteriia > Coriobacteriales > Coriobacteriaceae > Collinsella. Next base: position 2,556 of record USEK01000001.1, on the reverse strand, counting down.
GAGCTCGAGCTTATCTATGGCTTTGAATGCGATTGGTACGAGGGCTGCGAGCCTTTGGTTGAGCGCTGGTCCCAGGGCGCCGTCGTACGCCTGGGCAGTGTGCATTGGATTGGCAACCCAGGCGATATCATGGCCGGTGCCGCGGGTACGGCGGGAACGGAAAACGTCGCTCGCCCCGATACACCCGATTCCCTTTGCGGTTGGATCGACGACGACACCAACCTGCACGTTTGGGAAAACCTGGGGGTACGCGGCGTGTGGGAGCGCTACGTCGACGACTGGTGCCGCGCCTGCGAGAGCCCGCTCAACTTTGATGTGATGGCTCACCCCGACCTGGTCATGCGCTTTTCGAAGGAAGGCTTTGCGCCCGACTTTGACCCCGCACCGTTTTGGCAGCAGATGGCCGAATGCGCCCACGATACGGGCCGCCGCATTGAGGTCTCGACCGCCGCACCGCGCAAGGGCCTCGACGACTATTACCCCTCGACGGGGCTGTTGCGTTGCTTCGCCCACGCCGAAGTACCCATCACCTTTGGCTCGGACGCGCACCGCGCCTGCGACATCTGCTGGAATATCCGCGAGGCACAAGCCCGCGCCTACGACTGCGGCTACCGAACCTACGATATCCCCCACCCCACCGGCGAATGGGAATCCACACCCCTCGACTAAGACTAGTGGCGGCGGGCGTTGAGTTCGCCGGCCAGCTCGTCGAGGGTGATACCGTAGTCATTGGGGACGTTCTTAAACGACTAGTCATTGGGGACACTCTTCACAAATGACCCCTTGGGGACGGAGGAAAACGGATCGCTTCGCTCGCCACCGACGCCCGTGCAACACTGCCCGCCAAAAAGAACGCCCGTTTACTACGATGAACCGCAAACCTCCGACCATCGGCTTAATGCGGGTAATAAAACCGCAGGTAGAAGCGTTGACAATTTGCTCAAAACCGACATGTGGTCAGCAAGTTCGTTTTCAACGTAGTAATCGGGCGTGTTATTTGGCAGTGCCGGCAAAGACTGTCCCAAACGACCAGTCGTTTAAGAACGTCCCCAATGACTACCCAATGACTAGTGGCGGCGGGCGTTGAGTTCGCCGGCCAGCTCGTCAAGGGTGATGCCGTAGCGCTCGAGCGTCACGAGCAGGTGGTAGACCAGGTCGCCGGCCTCGTAGCGAATGTGATCGTGGTCGTTATCCTTGCAGGCCATGATCACCTCGCTCGCCTCCTCGGCAAGCTTCTTGAGCAGCTCGTCCTCGACGTCGGTCAACAGACGCGCGGTATAGCTCTCCTGCGGCGACGCGTCGCGACGGCCATGAATCACCTCGGCCAGCCCCGTCAGCGTCTCTCCGATATTTCCATCCTGAACATTTGCGGTGCGCACACCCATGGTTCAATCCTTTCTGGCTGGCCAAGCGCTTGGTCGAGCGCCCGCCCTACGCGAGTTTCTTAAAGAAGCAGGTACGGTTGCCGGTATGGCAGGCCGGACCCGGAGAATCGACCTTGACCAGTAGCGTATCGCTATCGCAATCGGCCCAGAGCTCCTTGACCTCCTGCATGTTGCCGCTCGTCGCACCCTTGTTCCAGAGCTCCTGGCGGCTGCGGCTCCAAAACCACGTGGTCCCGGTCTTGAGCGTCAGCCCCACCGACTCCTCGTTCATCCAAGCAACCATAAGCACCTCGCCGGTGTCATATTGCTGAACCACACAGGGAATCAGCCCGCGGGCGTCGTATTTAAGATCAGACGCTTCTATTACCTCAGTCATCATTTCTCCCAAGTAATTACCGTAAACCCCACAGGTCGGCGAGGGTTGTCCAGGTGCCGCAGGTTGCCGCGAAAGAGGAGCGACGCGTACTTAAGTACGCGAGAAGGGTTGGAGCCGGAAGGTCGGGTGCCTGGGCAAGCCGCAGCATTAGAAGTCCAGCCTCACAGGAATACCTTGAGAAGCCATATACTCTTTGACTTCGCGAATGCTGAAGATTCCAAAGTGAAAGACGCTCGCCGCCAGCACGGCATCGGCCTCGCCCTCGATCACACCCTCGGCAAAATGCTCGAGTGTGCCCACGCCGCCGCTCGCGATAACGGGAATCGGCACCGCGCGGGCCACGGCGCGAGTAAGCGCCAGATCGAAGCCGGCCTTGGTACCGTCGCGGTCCATGCTGGTCAGTAGGATTTCGCCGGCGCCACGACGAGCCGCCTCCTCGGCCCACGCCACTGCGTCGATACCCGTAGCGTTGCGGCCGCCCGCCGTAAAGACCTCCCACTTATCGGCGCCCGGCTCCCCGGGCAGCCCCACGCGCTTGGCATCGATCGCCACGACCACGGCTTGGCTGCCAAACGCCGCGGCAGCCTGGCTGATCAGCGACGGATCGCGCACAGCCGCCGAGTTGAGCGACACCTTGTCGGCACCGGCGGCAACCATGGTGCGCATGCCCGCCAGGTCGCGAAAGCCGCCGCCCACGGTATAGGGAATGGCCAGCTCCTCGGCCGCGTGCGCCGCCATCTCGATAGTCTGTCTCTTATACACATCTCCGAGCCCACGAGACGTAGAGGAATCTCG